>NZ_JBFUMO010000281.1:0-7384 GCF_054049355.1 Roseateles sp. P5_E11
GTACTGACGCGTGCGGCCGAGCGACTCGAACGCCGCGCTGGCGAGCGGGTGGCTCGCCAGCGCGACGGCCAGGTCGTGCGGAATGCCGGCGGTGCGCTGCGGCGCATAGGCGGCGGCCCAGCGGCCGTCGGCCCGGGCTGCATCGATCTCGGCCTGGCCCGTGGCCCGCATGCGGCCCGCGGCGGCCAGCACCGCCACCTTGTCCACATTGATCTGCGACCAGCGGCTGCCTGGGCGGCGAGGCACGTACTTCTGCAGGTAGTGGCGCTCGTCCAGCGCCCTGCGTTGGCCGGAGATCCAGCCGAAGCAAAGGCCCACGTCGACCGCCTCGTCGCTCGTCAGCGAGGGCAGGCCCGACCCCTTCCTGGCAATCTTGAGCCAGACGCCACCCTGGAGATCGACATGCGCCTCCAGCCAGGCCTCGAATTCGGCGGCGTCGCGAAAAGCGATCACCGGTGCTTCAGCCATGGCCGTCGTCCGGCGCCTGCCGCCAGGCGAGCACGATGAGCAGGGTGAACGCAATGCCTGCCGCAATCGTGCAGGCGGCATGGGCGATCCCCTGGGCACGCGCCGCGCGCAGCGCCTGCGCGGCCACCCCGCCGCTGGCGTGGTTAGCAATCAACACCAGCACCGCGAGGCCGACGGCCGCACCGATGCCCGAGGCGGTGGAGACGATGCCCGAGGCCACGCCTTGCCGGTCGTCTTGGACACCCTGGGCAGCCGCGATGAACATGGCCGTGAACATGGCGCCATCGCCGAGGCTGATGACCACCATGCCAGGCAGCAGGTCCAGGTAGCCGGCGTCGGGCCGGGCGGCCAGGCCGATCATGAGCGCGCCGGCGGCGCCCACGAGCAGCGCGCCTGCCATCGTGCGGCGCAGGCCGAAGCGGGTGGCCAGCCGACCGGCTGCCGCCGACGCCCCGGTCACGACGGCCGTGGGCACCAGGAAGGCCAGGCCGGCGTGCAGGGCGTCGTAGCCGAGCACATCCTGAAAGAAGAGGGACAGGAAGTAGAGCAGCGTGCCGAAGGTGGCCATGAACAGCGCGGCGGTGACCGCGGCGAGTGCAAGCCAGCCGTTTCGCAACAGGGCCAGCGGCAGGATCGGGTCGGCGCTGCGCCGCTCGACGGCGACGAAGGCCCCGGCCAGCGCGAGCCCGGCGAGCAGGGCTGCGAGGATCCATGGCGATGTCCAGCCCAGCTCGGGCCCCTGGACCAGGGCCAGGACGATGAGCGTGACGCAGGCCGTGGCGCTGATTGCGCCGGGAAGGTCGAACGGCCGCGACAGGTCGAGCGGCCCGTCGTGCGCGATCAGCGCGAAGGTGGCCACGAGCGCCGCGCCGGCGAGGGGCACGTTGACGAGGAAGACGGCCCGCCACCCGAAGCCGCTGGTCAGCGCCCCGCCCGCCAGCACGCCGACCACCAGCCCAGCAGCGCCCGCGCCGGCCCAGAAGCCGAGTGCCTGGTTGCGGGCCGGGCCTTGTTTGAACAGCACGTTGATCAGCGCCAGGGTACTGGGGAACACGAGGGCGCCGCCCAGGCCCTGGAAGGCGCGGGCCACCAGTTGTTGCGCCGTGCCGGTCGCCAGCCCTCCGGCCAGGGACGCCAGGCAGTACAGCAACAGGCCCGCCGCCAGAACCCTGCGCCGGCCCAGCAGGTCCGACGCGCGGCCGCCGAGCAGCAGGAAACCGCTCGACGCGATCGCGTAGGCACTGATGACCGATTGCAGTGTCTGGGACGAGTAGCCCAGGTCCCGGCCGATGTCCGGCAGCGCAACCACCACGATGTACTGGTCGAGCGAGACGATGAACATGGCCAGCGACAGCAGCAGCAGGACGGCGCGTGTTCGCCGGCGTTCGTCGTGGTCGCTCACAGCCGCTCCCGCAGCACCAGCACGACGCTGCGTGGCTCGGTGCCGCGCTGCATGCCCAGCGTGATGCGATCGCCATCCGCCCGGGTGCGCAGCAGCGCCCGTGTCGCGGACAGCTCATCGGCCTGCACCGCCCGGCCGTCGAGGGTGAGGAGCCGGTCACCGACGGCAACCCCTGCCGCCTCCGCCGGGCCGCCGGGAGAGACGTGGGCCACGACGAAGCCTTCGTCGGCCGCGTTGAGCCACATGCCCGAGCGATCGAAGCGGCCCGCGTCGACAGGCGGCGGCACGATGGGCTTGAGATACATGCGCTGGCGCGAGTAGTCGAAGCTGGTCACGAAGCGCTTGAGCAGCCCGCTGCCGATGTTGCCGTCGAAGTTGGCATCGCTGAAGGAGCCGGCCCTGGCGCCCGACAGCGCCGCCACCGGCGCGTTGATGGTGACCGGCCCGAGCGACAGCGACGGCAGCCGCACGACCTCCGACATCGAGGGGCCGCCGACGCCCCAGCCGGTCATGGCGGTGACGGCGCCGGGGAAGCGTTCGCGCAGGCGGCGGGCGGCGACGAAGGGGCTCGTGAGGTCCACCTCGCTGCGCGAGCCGGTGTCGATGTCGAACAGCGCCGGGATGTCGCCCACCCTGCCTTCCACTTGCGGCAGGTGGTCGTAGAACTTGAACGGGATGGCCGTGCCCGCGTCGCCGGCATCGAAGGCGTCAAAGCGGCTGAACGTCAACGTGCTGTGCTGGTAGTCGATGCGCAGCGCCAGGCGGCGCAGCAGCTCGAAGCCGACCATGCCGTCGACCCGGATGCCTTCGACAGCCGGGTCGTAGATGTCCATGGTGATCGCCGTCTGGTCGTGCATGCGGACCGGGCCGAGCGCGATCTCGCGCACCTTCGCATAGCCGCTGGTCGTCGTCTTCTCGCCGGCGCCCGCCGACGGTGAGGCGCCCTGGGCATCAAGGCCCGCCTCGGCCACCACGCGGGACGAAAGGATGGTGTGGCCGCCCGTGTCGACGATGAAGGTGTAGGGGCCGTGGCCGTTGACGTGCGCCTCGACGTAGATGTGGTTGTTCAGCAGCCGGAATGGCACGCTGGCCCGGCGGGCGCCGTCGGCCAGGGTGACGCCTTGTGGTGGGTCGGCCGGCATGGCGTAGGCGGTGCGGGGCCGCCGCGGTGGCGAGCTGACGTCGAGCAGCCGCATCGTCGCCAGGCCGGACTCGCCGGTGCCGCCGTCGACGATGACGCGGCCAGCCACCTGCGCGCCGCCCTGGCGGACGTAGTCCTCGTAGGTCGTGCGGGTGTCGAAGAACATCTGGCGCTCGGCGATGCGGGCGAGCAGCCCGCTGCCGGCGTCGAACCAGGCGTCAAAACGCGAGCCGCCGCGAGGCGTCACGGCGAGATGCTCCAGGGCGCGGCCGTCCAGCGTCTCGCGGCCCAGCGCCTCGATGCGGGCGCCGCCGCGATCCCGGCGCCACCACAGGTTGGCCAGTCGGTAGGCTTCGTTGATCGCCAGGCGCACCCGGTCACCGCCCTGCTGGGGCGTGCAGGCGCCCGAGATGTCGCGCATCCAGGGCAGGCGGCCGTCGAAGCCGTTCGCCACCGTGATCGGGCCGAGTTCACAGTCCGTGACGAAGGCGCCGCTGGCGGTGTCGAACCGCGTGACGACGGTGCCAACCAGCCCCTGGCCCGAATAGGCGTAGCGCAAGGCCAGGCTGCCTGCCTTGGCGGGTTCGCCTGTCGCCGCCCGGTGCGCGGCCAGCACGTGCTGTGCGGTGGCTGCACCCGACGCGCATGGCAGGGCCAGCAGGGCGGCGGCCGTCCACCAGGCGCGCAAACTCGAAAACATGGTCATGCAGGCATCCCTCAGAATGAGGCCAGTTTGTGGCCGATTGCATAGCCTGTCTTGAACCGAATTCACCTGCCAAAGGGAGCACCTGGCGGACCCGGCGCGCCCGGCGCCTGCCGCCCGCTGACCGCCGGGCCAATGCGCCATCCGCCGCGCGAGCGGTTGGGCCGGCACCGGCATGACGAAGCCTTCGTCGCCCTGGTGCTCGCCGGCGGCTATGTCGAGGCGGGCGACACGGGGCGGCACCACTTGCGGGCGGGGGATGTACTCGCCCACCGCCGCTGGGAGTACCACCTGGACGAAGTGGCCGGCAGTGGCGCCCAGGTGCTGATCCTGCCCTTGCCCACCGCCTGGGAAGCTGCCACCCATGCCGCCGCCAGCGACCCGGACGCGGTGGTTCGGCTGGCGGAACGGGACCTGCATGCGGCGCTGGACCTGCTGACCGCCAGCCTGACGGAGTTGCCGATTCCCGCTTCGGACTGGCCCGACCTGCTGGCGGCACGGCTGCGCCAGGATCCTGATGCACCGGTGGCTTCGTGGGCGCGCGAACTCGGCCTGCACCCGGGCAGCCTTGCGCGCGGCTTCCGCCAGGTCTTCGGCGTGACGCCGGCGGCTTACCGCCTGTTCCAGCGTACCCATCGCGCGCTCGGCCACATCGGCCGGGGCGACGCCGGCCTGGCCGCTGTGGCCGCCCAGTGCCGCTTCGCCGACCAGGCGCACATGAGCCGCGCCATCCGCCGCATGACCGGGCTGGCGCCCTCCCAACTGCGCGGCACCCTCAGTGGCGGGGGCGACCGGCCAACGGGATGATGCCTTGCTGGCTCAGCGCACGCCCTGCAGCGCGGCGCCGCGAGCCCGCACGACGGGCMAGTTCGCGACGATCTTGGTTGGAGTCAGCTGGACCTCGCCCTTTTCCTCGGCCGCCAGCACGGCCTCCTCGGATTTGAGTGTGTGCGGTGTGACGCCGGGCTTCCAGCGCACCATGACCAGCACCCACAGCGGGCTGTAGGTCGCGTCGGCATTGGCGCCGCCCACGGGCCTCGGGATGGAGGGCAGCACGGTGRCCTGCTCGTCGCCCGGGAACTTGTAGGCCTTCTCGACGGGCATGCCGGGCTTGAGCGTCTCGGCCAGGGCGGGCACGTAGTTGATGCCCTGCTTCTTGGCGATGCCGGGGTCGGAGATGTCCGTGCTGACGTAATGCACGATCTCGCCCTCGAACCACGCTTCCTTCAGAGGCAGGGTGACTTCGTCGGCTGCCCAGCTGGTGGCTGCGCCCAGCAGCAGGGCAGCACTCAGTGCACGGATGACGGGTTTAGGCATTGCGGTTCCTCGTAGAAGGCGAGACGCGATTCTTGCGCACTGGCGGCAGCTCTGATCGAGCGCCTGGACCTCAAGATTGCCGGACGATCTCAACACCCACGTTGACGAGGATCAGTTGCCCACCCATCAAGCGGCGGATTTCGCATTGAGCCGCCTGTCATCGATGCCCGGCGGCCCGGGCAGCCAGCTGTGTCTGCAGCTGCGTTGATACAGCCGAGTGAACTTGCGCCCCTTCTGTGCCTTTGCAACAGCGTGGGCGGTGCCTATCGTGATTCATCGCTTTCGAGCCTCACGAAGGAGCACCCATGCAACGTACCRCCACCTTGTTCCAAAAATCTGCCGTCACCGGCGCGGCGTCGCGCTTGGGCGCATGGCTGCTGAACCTGAGGGACGCGTTCACACGGGATGACGACGAGCGCTTTCTTGGCGAAGCCCGGGATCTCGCCGATCTGGAAAGACGGCTGCGACGCCTGGAACAGGGCCGCACAGAGCGCTTTGGCCCGCTGCCTGGCGTTTTGTGAGGTCGCATTGCCAGGTCGAGCCTTCGTGGTCCCTCCGACAGGGACCGCAGATCGCCGCTAACCCGCATGGATGCTAGCGATGCGCTCTGGGTGGTGTCCAGTTGTTCCCCTATTGGCGCGACGCTGCCCTTTTTGATCGCATCGCGTTTAGGTACGCTGCCTCCAGCTGAACCACCGAGGAGCCGGACCGATGACAACGCCTGAAGTGAGCGCGCAAGTTGATGCGCTGGCCATTGCCTTTGTAGAAATGGCCAAGATGTTGGGCCGCAGCCAAAAGCTCAATGTGATGCAGTTGGCAACCGCAATTGAGACCGCAGCAAGAACGTGCCCAGACGAAGGGGCAAAGGCCGCAAGCGCAGAACTGGCACGACGGCTGAAGTTGTGAGCCGCCACACACGGCAGGTGAGAGGCGAACCCTCCTGTAGATTTGGGGCCTCAACAACGCCGAGGCAGGCGAAGTAGACCCGCTGGCCGATGCCCTGGCGCTGCGAAATTTGGAGCGTCTGCGCTCAGCCTAGAGGCCGTAGTCCTTCTTCCAATTTGTGCGGAAACCCAGCGCCTTGTTGAAAGCGAACGGGTTACAGCAGAGCTGACCAAAGGACTTGCAGACGTCGGGAATCTTGCGATTCTGGCGCTGCTTCTTGGGCTCCGAGGTCTCCACTGTGACGACGCATCGACCATCTGCCGCGATAGCGTAGGCAATCAAGAAAGGGTCACGACCGATGTACTCGACTTGCTCGTCGGTCAGGTCCGGCGCGTAGCCTTCTGAAATGACCTTCTGTACCAGCTCGGGGTCTACCTCGTCTGGCAGCAGCAGAGCATTTTTGGTGGCCTTCGCCTGGAGCCAAGCAAACAGCAGGTCTTTCTCTCCATCTGACGGCCCCTCCTTGATCTCGTCAAAGATTTCGAACGGGAGCTTCACCTTGCCCCGTTGCCCCATGAAGGTCAGCCATTCCCAATATTCGGGCACACCATCCACCGGGTAGTAATGATGGTGGGCCGTAATGAGGACGCTGGCATCGAGCAGATAAAGCATTCGGGCCCTATCAGCTGACGTCGGCGAGCAGCGGGTAAACACTACGCGGCTTCACGCCAAGCACCTTGGCTGCCTTCGCTGGAGACAGGGTGCCCGCATCCATTGCTCGGTGAGCAAAGTCAAGCATCGCGCGCCCAAGCCTATGGCGCCGGACGACGTAATACGACGGCCCCGACTCCTTCCTTTCGCGGGCGACCTCGCGCGCACGTCCGCGCTCGGCGAGCCAGCGGGCATGCAACTCGGCACTGAGCGCATGCCAGGCGTTGTGACTGATCCTTCCGGCTTTGAAAAGCCCGTAGGCAACCATCGGACGACTTACGCGCCATCGGTTGGCATGCTCGGTAACAACGGCAACCTGCGCATCCACATCCAGGCCGGCGACGTCAACAGCGGCCAGCTCGGCCGGGGACAAGAAGAACTGCCCAGCAACGTCGTTGCAGAACTTCTCGATGTCACGCTCGGAAAGACCCCCGCTCACCCCTGTGAAGCCAAGCCATACATGTGCGAGTTCATGGACCAGCGTGAAGGACCACGCAGGTTTAGCGTCGCCGTCGTTAATCACGACAAAAGGCGCTAAGTCGTCAGCGATGGCAAACCCTCTAAACGCCCCTACCGGAATCGCCGAGTGGTGGCTTCCCAGGTTGCCAGCGAGCAGGACAAACACGCCCACCTTCTCGGCCTTCTTCCTTAGGAACGCGAATGCTTGTTCTGCGCTTGCCTGTTGACGGAATTCCTGCTTGGTTATACCGAGCGTCTCCTCAATAGATTGGCGGACTGCCGCCACGCCCTGTTGCAT
>NZ_JBFUMO010000282.1:0-7367 GCF_054049355.1 Roseateles sp. P5_E11
CCTTCGGGGTCGTAGCCGTAGGCTGGCTGGTACCAGTGCCAGGCATGGGCACTGTGATTGCTGACGCCGAAGCGCAGGCCGCGCGCGCGCGCCGCCTTCTCCCAGCCGGCGATGAGGTCTCGCTTGGGGCCGACGCGCAGGCTGTTCCAGGCGTGGAATTTGGAGTTGTAGTTGTCCTGGTTGTCGTGGTGGTTGGCCAGGGCGACGAAGTATTTGGCGCCGGCCTTCACGTACAGGTCCAGCAGCGCGTCCGGGTCCCAGTTCTCGGCTTTCCAGCGGTTCTGGATCTCCATGAAGCCGACCTGGGTCGGGTGGCCATAGGTCTTGACGTGGTGGTCGTACTGCCAGTTGCCCTGGATGTACATGCGCCGGGCATACCAGTCGCCCATCTCGGGCACGCATTGCGCGCTCCAGTGCGCCCAGATGCCGAACTTGGCGTCGCGGAACCAGTCCGGCGTGCGGTAGCCGTCGACAAGGGAATCCCAGTTGGCCTGGAAGGGGGCCGGCGCCGCTTGGGCGGTCGTCAGCCCGGTGGCGCCGGCGGAGGCGGCAGCGGCGCTGAGGAAGGAGCGGCGGCTCCAAGGGGCGGCGAGTTTTGCGGTCATGGCAGTCACGAGGAGAAATGCGCGGGAGGCGTTGGCTTCCCGCGCTTGGAAAAAGTGCGGGCGCCAGGCCCGCTGTCCACTGGTTGCTTATCTGGCGTGGCATTCGGCGGATGGCGCCGTCGGCCCGCTCGAATGGACCTTCACTTGGTGGCGTTGACGATGGTGCTGATCTCGTCGGGCGTCTTCACCGCGCCGGTGTTGCGGTCGATCATCTCGCCCGTGTCCCACCACATCGGCACCAGGCCGTGCAGCCAGGCCGAGCGCGTGACGTACTGCGCCCAGGCCTTGCGGTAGGGAGGCATGCCCGGGTAGTTCGGCTTGTTGTAGGCACCGTACTCGCCAACGATCACCGGCACGCCCTGGTCGACGAAGCGCGTCTTCATCTTCTGGAACTCGGCGTCCACATAGGGCTCGTTGGCCCAGGTCTCGCGGTTGGGATCGGTCGCCGAGACGCCCCACTGCCACTGGTTGCTGTTGCTGTTGAGCGTGAAGTTGTACGGGTCGTAGTAGTGGATCTCGAAGAACAGCCGGTTGGCGATCGTGTCGGTGGGCAGCACCGCAGACGCGTATGAGATATCGATGTTGGTCTCGTAGGCCTGCGCGACGAGGTGGCGCTTGGCGTTGTTGCCGCCGGTGGCGCGCACCGCGTTCACGAACGCCTGGTTGTAGCCGTTCTGGACGTTCAGCCACTCCGGGTCTTTGGGCGCGCCCCATTGCGTGTTCTCCTTGCCAACCTCGTTCATGGCGGCAAACAGCAGGTAGTCGTCGTAGTCCTTGAAGTTGTTGGCGATCTGCGTCCACAGCTTGGTCAGCCGGGCGTTGTTGGCCGGCTGGGCTGCATAGGTGGTGTTGTTCGGCCAACCGCCTTCGTGGTGCAGGTTCAGGACGACGTACAGGCCGGCGTTACGGGCGTACTTGACGACCTGTGTGACGCGTGCCATCCACACGGGGTCGATGTTGTCGTTGGCGTCGACGTGTGGCGTCCAGGTGACAGGCAGGCGGATGCTCTTGAAGCCGGCGTTCTTGATGCCGTTCATCAGCGCCTGATTGATCAATGGGTTGCCCCAGGAGGTCTCGGTCGGCGTGGCGTCCAGCGTGTTGCCGATGTTCCAGCCCGGCGACATCTCCTTGGACATCTGCATGGCGGTGATGTCGCGCATCCCGCCAGCGACGGCGATCGTGAACGACTGCAGCGTCTTGGCGCCGCATGCGTTGGTGTAGGTGGCCGTGGCCGTGCAGGCGGCGGTGGGCGTGACGGTCTGCTCGCGGGATCCGCCGGCGGTGCCGCAGCCGCTCCAGCTCCACATGCCGCCGGAGACCGGCTGCGGGCCGAGGATGGCCGACTGGCCCGCGGGGACGGAAGCCGAGGCGGTCTGCGTCCAACTGCCACCGACGTTGATGTAGGGCGTGACGGCGGTGGGCGCGCAAGTGCTGCCGCGCGTGGCCGTGGCCGAGCCGGAGTTGTAGCTGCCGGCGTTGGTCGTGAACTTGACCCAGTACCAGTAGGGCGTGCCAGTGGTGGCCGAGGCGTCGCCGTAGCTAGTGCTGGCCTTGTTGACGACCGCGATGCGGCTGCGGCCGTTGGGATCGGAATCCGTGTCTCGGTAAACCTCCAACGACTTGACGGCGCCGCTGACGGTCCAGTTCAGCTGGATGTCGTTGGCCGTGCCATTGGCCGTCAGGCAGACGGTGGCGCCGCCACCGCTGCCGCAGTTCTGGGCCTGAACGGCCGAGCCTGCACTGGCACCGAGGGCCAGGAGCAAGGTTGATAGAAGCAGTCTCATGGTCATACCTTTCCAAGCGAAGGGCTCGGCCGGTTGTCTCCTCCGGTGACGAGCGTTGTGGGAGGCCGGTCCGATGCTCGGAAGCGACCTCGACGATGACGCGTAACTTGAGTCGGCGGGCTGACGCCAGGACTTGCGCGCCAGCCCACCGAGTCATGCGTTCAATTGCTGTAGTTCACCCCGCGGCAGGTGCCACCGACATAGACGCGCCCGTAGGTCGCCTGGTCGGCAGCCATCACGCCCACGCCGGCGTACTGGTGGGCGTCGTCGTTGTGGCGTGTCCAGGTGGCGCCTGCATCGTCGGAGCGCCAGACGCCCCACACGTTGTTGATGACGCCGACGACATAGACCGCAGCAGAGTAGCTGGCACCGGCCTTTGGCTTGCCCAGCGCGACGATGCTGGCGCCCGACACCTCAGGTCCGAGCCAATCATTGCGGCCGTTCCAGATCGGCGCGAAGTTGGTCAGCTTGGTCCAGGTCGCACCCGAGTCCACCGAGCGGTACACGGCCAGGCCGTCGGCTACCCAGAGGTGGCCCTCGGCGTAGGGATTCACCGCTATCGATGACGAACCCCAAGGCGCAAAGCGCATATTGGCCGACACCGAACCCTGGCTCAGAGTGAAGTTGTGGCCGCCGTCCGTGGAAACGTAGACCTTGGCCGGGGTGTAGGTCCACCAGGCGCCGCCCGAGTCGTAGGCATAGACCTTGTTCGGGTTCTTGCGGTCGGCGACCATTCGGTAGCTGCGCGGGACACCGCCCTGGATCGCGAGTGCAGGCAGGTTGGTCGCTGTCCAGCTGGCGCCGTTGTTGGTGGTGTAAGACGGCACCGAATCAGCCGGCGCCCAGACCACGTTGTTGCGGGTCGTGACGGCGACGTTCGACGCCTCGCTGGTGTTGGTTGAGGCGCCGGTAGGGAGGCTGGAGAACGACGCCCAGCTCTGGCCGCCGTTGCCGGACCAGTAGCCGACGCCGGCAGCAGAACCGTCCGGGTTGTTGACCCGGCCGCTCGCGACGATATAGGTTGGATCGGACCAGGCCATGTCGGCGGAGTTGCCGTTGTTCCAACTCTTGTTGGGGCTCAGCGTCGGCGCCGTCGAGAGGTTGGTGTGGAGCCAAGTGCCGACGTCGCCCGAACTGTTGATGAAGGCATAGGAGGCGCCCGCCGGCGGGGTCTTGAGGCCCAGCGTGCAGGTCTCTTCCACGCCGTTGATCGCGTTGCTCCAGGTGGGCGCCGACGCGGAGGCGTTCCGGGTCTCGATGATGCCGCCGCCGTGGACGTGCAGGATGCGGTCGCGGTTGAACGGGTCGATCTCGATGTCGTCCACCCAGCCCGACGCGGTGACGCCGGGCGTCTGCGCCTCGATCTCGCGCCAGTTGCGGCCGCCGTCATCGGACAGCTGGACGATCTGCTGGCCGTTGTAATTGCCCCAGGTGCCGCTGACGCCGAGCGCGATGCGCGCGGTCGAGCCGGTGCCGGAGACGGACACGCCGCCGTAGCCGGCGTTGTCGTTGCTGTTGAGCAGGGTCCAATTGCTGCCGTCGAACTTGTAGAAGCGAGCGGGGCCACCGGCGCCGGGGCCCGAGCCCTTGGTGAACAGCACGTAGTACATGCCGTCGGACGCGCGCACGACGTGCGGGATGTGGTAGCCGGTCACCGGCGTCGCGACCGGCGTCCAGCTGGCACCGCCGTTGACGGACTTGTACAGGTTGGAGCTCAGGCCGGCCGCGCTGACATAGTCCGGCGCGATGGTGGCATACATGATCCAGGTCGTCGCACCGCCGCCGACGGCCGAGTTGTCGAAGATCAGCTGCTCGACGCCCATGACCTGGCCACCCAGGTTGTTGATCTGGTCCTGGGTCATCTTGGTGGACGACAGCCCGGTCTGGCTCCAGGTCTGACCCGAGTCCGCGCTCTTCCACAGCCCGGCCGTGCGCGAGGCGTAGAACAGGATGGACGGGTTGGTGGGATCGACCGACAGGCGCTCACCGATGGCGCGGCCGTTGTTGTTGCCACCCGCCGAGAATGGCAGGTTGACGTAGGTCCAGCTGTTGCCGCGATTGCTGGAGATGTACAGCCGGGCGGTCGGGTCCGCCGACGCGGACATGCCGGCGACGATGTAGACGCGCTGGTCGTTGGTCGGATCCACGGCGAGGCTTTCGACGCCGTGATAGAAGCCCTCGGCTGCCGTGAAACCGTCGTTGATGGCGATCCAGGACGACGTACCGGCGTCCCAGCGGTAGGCGCCACCGACGTCGGTGCGTGCATACAGGACGTCCTTGGTCTTTGGATGGAAGACCAGGCCGGTCACGTAGCCGCCGCCGCCGAACTTGGCGCTGGCCCAGGTGCCCACGCCGACCGAGAAGGCCTGCTGGCTCTTGGCACCGCAGCTGTTGGTGTAGGTGGCCGTGGCCGTACAGGCGGCGGCTGGCGAGATGGTCTGTTCGCGCGAGGCACCGGCGGTGCCGCAACCGCTCCAGCTCCAGGAGCCGCCGGACGTGGGCTGCGGGCCGAAGATGGCCGAGCTGCCGAGCTTGAGCGTGGCGGAAGAGGTTTGCGTCCACGTCCCGTTGACGTTGACGTACGGCGTGATCGCCGTCGGCGCGCAGGTTTGTGCAAGCRCCACCGGGCCGGCGCTCATGGCGAGCATCAGGGTTCCCAACTTCAGTCTCATGGTTCTACCTTTCAGGAAAGGGGCCCGGCCGGTTGTCTCCTTCGGTGACGGGCGTTGTGATGAGGCCGGCGCAGTGCCTGGCTCGACCTCGGCGACAAGGTGGACGCTGGTGCGAGGGTCTAAGTTGCTGTTCGATCCACGTTGCGCCGCAGTTCACGGAAACTCCGCAATGTGGAATACAGATATACCGAGATATCATCTTATTGGTCAGACCAATGCGCATCGGTGGAAACGCCCACGCTGATCAAGCCGAATGATTCTTGTTATGCGAAGTCAGCCTCCGCGTCGCGTGGTCATCGCGCCTCGAATTCGCCTCTGAGAGGACAGGAGAGCTGCTGGCTGCCTCGCCATCGGACGCTGGTCATGCAGGCGCGCCGAGCCGATGACGCCTTGCACCGCCTCGACCGACGCAGCGCGAGTTGGCAGTGGCGCATCCCGCTCCGGCATCGCACCGGCAACAGGTCGGTCTGCTGCATAGGCGGCGCAGTGCTATAAAGTGCGCCGCTTTCAAGATGTGGCGTTCTGCCCTGTCGCTTAGAACTCAGTGGCTCCAGCTCGCCCGAAAGACTCCACCGAACCCGCCGCGGAGGGCCGCCGACGCAGTAGTGCGCCGACTCTGGCCGACGTAGCCCGCGAAGCGGGGGTTTCCAGAATGGCGGCCTCAGGCGCACTGAACGGTGGACGACGTGGCTCAGCGCGGGTTTCGGTCGACACGCGGGATCGCGTGTTGGCTGTTGCAGAGCGGTTGGGATACCGGCCGAATGCCACTGCCCTCGCGCTGGCGCATCGGCGGACCGATGCGGTAGGCGTCGTCACCAATTTTTTGGGAGAAGAGCCGAACCTCTACTTCCTCGAGTTGTTCAGTGGCGTCATTCAGGGCGCCACGGCAGCTGGATTGACAACTGCCGTCTTCACCTTGAAGGACTGGCGCGACGCGCCCAGCCGCATACCGGCCCTGTGCGACGGCCGTGTTGATGGGCTGATCCTGTTGGCCCCTCGGCTGCCGGATGATGGCGCGAAGTGGTCGCCAAAACACACGCCCATGGTGTCCGTGCATGCCGAGCAACCCGTTTACGGCGTGGTGAACATCGAATCGGACAACGAAATTGGCGCCTACGAAATGGTGCGCCACCTGCTTGAGATCGGGCACCGACGCATCCTGCATGTCGGTGGACCAGCCCAATACTCTGGCGCGACTCGACGAGTGGACGGCTACCTGCGTGCGTATGCCGAAGCTGGCGTTGCGCCTCCTAAAGGTCACGTGGTTCGTGCGCCGCTGACGGTCGAGGGTGGCCGTGAAGCGATGCAGCATTGGCTTCAGGTTCACAGCGGTCGGCAACTCCCGGAGGCCGTTTTCGGAGGCAATGACGCCATCGCCTTCGGCTGCATTGAGGCGCTGCGAATGCGAGGTGTCCGCGTGCCTGAGGATGTGTCCGTCGTCGGCTATGACAACAGCTGGATGGCGCGCTCTGTGCAGATGGCGACGGTGCACCAGCCACTGCATGAAATGGGAAGGCACGCCGTCGAGGTGCTTGTGCAGCGGATAGACGCGCGCAATCGAGGCGACGCCGAGACTGCGCCAAGCCCCGTCGTGCTGCCGACCGAGATCGTGCTGGGGAAGACGTTGGCCTCGCCACGTCGGGCTCGCCTGACCATAGCTTGAATGGCGCCGGGGAACCCAATCGAGCGCGATCGATTGCGGCGCTATGCCTCAGGGAAAGGTCGAGCCCGCCAGGATTAGGTCCACGGCCTGAACTGAGCACGAGGCCATTCTTCGCGCTGGCAGCGCGCAACCCGCAGGCAGCCGCTGCGGCGATGCCCAGCCTGTCCGTAACATCAACGGCTCGCGATTCGCGCAAGGAACTCTGCATGCAACGGCATGGCCTGCGTGGTGCGGTGGATGACACTCCGTACGGTCGACAGGTGCCGCTTGACGCTGTCGAGGTCGACCAGGTCGACATAAGGGTCTCGCCGGCGCGGCAAGATCCCCAATCCGAGCATCAGAGACGCCCAGGACGGTTCCGCGAAGCCCTCTGGATCGATGATGGCCACGCGACCGGTGTCCCGGAACAACTCAATCTGGTGTGCCAGGACGTCCGGGATGCTCATGTCGGCGCAGTAGCGCCAGAACTCGCTGTCGCGCCGCTCGCCGAGCTTGTAGTGCAGGATGATGAAATCGCGGGCCGACTCATAGCGATATGCCATCTGCCGGTTGAACTCATCGGCCAGTGAAGGGGCGAAGTCACGGTCCGGTAGAAGCGCGGTCAGTCGTCCGACGCTGTCCATGATGAACTGGATGCTGGTGG
>NZ_JBFUMO010000283.1:0-7318 GCF_054049355.1 Roseateles sp. P5_E11
GCCCTACATCGGCTATGCGAGCTTGGGCGTGCCGCAGGAATACATGGTCAGCGACCAGCGCTTTGCGGCCACCCGGCCGGACGTGCTGACCTTCCGCAGCGACGTGCTGGAGGAGGACATCACCATCGTCGGCCCCATCGTCGCGCGCCTGTTCGCCTCGACGACGGGCAGCGACGCCGACTGGGTCGTCAAGCTCATCGACGTCTACCCCGCCGAACTGGAGGAGGAGGCCGCGAAGAAGCGCAAGCCGCGCACCGAGGACGTCGAACCGCCCGAGGCACCGCTCGGTGGCTACCAGCAGCTGGTGCGCGGCGACCCGTTGCGCGGGCGCTTTCGCAACAGCTTCGAGGCGCCCGAGGCCATGGTGCCGGGCCGCGTCGAAGAGCTGCGCGTTGGGCTGCAGGACATCAACCACAGCTTTCGCCGCGGCCACCGCATCATGGTGCAGGTTCAGAGCAGCTGGTTCCCGCTCATCGATCGCAACCCGCAGACCTTCGTGCCCATCCGCAGCGCGAAGCCCGAGGACTTCCAGGCCGCGACGCAGAAGCTCTACCGCTGGCGCGGCCAGGCCTCGGGGCTGGACATCAGGGTGCTGGAGCCGCACTGATGCCACCGTGCGGGACTATCCTCAGTCGCTAGCCGCCAAGGACCAGAGCCGAGATGTTCCGACGACTGCTGCTTGCGCTGATGCTGTTCACGCCGCTGCTGGCCCAGGCGGCCTGCACGCGGCCGTTGCGCGTGCCCTTTGAGGACTGGCGGCCCTATTCCTTCATGGCCGACGGCCATCACACCGGCCTGGAGACCGAGTTGCTGGCCGCCGTGGCCAAGGAGGCCGGCTGCCGCGTCAGCTATGTGCGCGAAGTGCCGCGCAACCGCCGCCTGCCCATGCTGCTCGCGGGGGAACTCGATGTGCTGATCGCTGCGACGCCGCGCTCTGACGCCGCCTGGTACACGCGCGCCTATCGCGACGAGGTGCTGGGCGTGTTCATGCGTGCCGACGAGGCTCGAATGGACGTGCATTCGCTGGATGAACTGCTGCGCGCCAACCTGCGCCTCGTTACCCACCGCGGGCCGGCCCTGGTGCCCATCATCAACGACTTCAAGGCCCATGGCCTGCTGACCTGGTTCGAGGAGTACGCCAAGGGCGTGCAGCTGATGCAGATCGGCCGCGGCGACGTGCTGCTCGGTGACAGCGTCGCCATCGCCTTTGCTGCGCGCGCCGCCGACGTGCCTCTCATCGAGCTGCCCATCCACCTGCTGCGCGACCCCGTCACCTACAAGCTCAGCCGCAAGTCGCTGACCGAGGCCGACCTGCGCGCCTTCAACCAGGCCATCCAACGCCTGGAGTCGCGTGGTGAGCTGCAGCGCATCCGCGCGCGCTGGCTGGGCTCGGTGCCGAGACGCTAGAGGACGGTGTCCGCCGCGGCTCAGTGGGGACTCAATGCCTGGGCACGACAAGGATCTTGCCGTCGCGCTCGCCGGTTGCGGCCGCGGCAATCGCCTCCTTGATTTGCTCGACGGGATAGGTCGCGTGGATGCGCGCCTTCAGTTGGCCGGTGGCGATCAGCTTGGTCAGCTCGCCATAAAGCGCCATCTGCGCCTCGCGCGATGCGACGCGGAACCACTTGGCCAGCCAGAAGCCCCGCAGCGTCAGGTCGTTGAAGACGAAGGACTGCGGCGACACCACGCAAGGCTCGCCGCTCATCAGCCCGTAATTGACGACGGTGCCGCCCTCGGCGACGCAACTCGCCAGCCGGTTGGTCGCCTTGCCGCCGACGGCGTCGATGCCCAGGCGGATAGGCGCGCCCGACACGGCCTCCTTGACGCGCTTGGCCAGGTCGTCGCCATCCACCAGCACCACATCGCCGCCGTCCGCCTTCACGACCGCTGCCGCGCCCTCGCGCCGCACGATGTTGACGGTGCGCAGGCCGCGCAGCTTGGCGAGCTGCGTGAGGTAGCCGCCCACGCCCGAGTTGGCGACGTTCTGGATGACCCAGTCGCCCGGCTGCAGCGTGACGAACTCCGACAGCATCAGCGAGGCCGTGGCCGGGTTGACGGTCAGCATGGACAACTGCTGCGCATCGGCGCCAGCGGGCAGGGGCACCAGGCGCTTGGCGTCGGCGACGAGATGGCTGGCCCAGGTGCCGCTGCCGGCGGGCAGCAGAACCGTCTGGCCCGCACTCAGATGAGTCACACCCTCGCCGACGGCCACAACGCGGCCCACGCCCTCGCTGCCGCCCACTGCCGGCAGCGGCGGCAGGATGCCGTAGCCGCCGGTCAGCATCAGCACGTCCGACGGGTTGATGGGTGCGGCCAGCACAGCAACCAGAGCCTGGCCCGCGCCGGGTGCGGGCGGCTCGAAGGGCAGGGCCCCGATGACGTCCTGCGGCACCGGCCCGCGTTGTTCGTATTGCGCCTTGATGCCCTGGATCGTCATGCCGGTCTCCTGCTATTGGATGGAACGGTCGATTCTCAGCCCGCCCGGGGCGTCGTGGCATCGCCGACGCGACAGGGGCTTCAACCTGTCCAGTCCCTGTCAATGCCGGGCCAGGTGGCGCCCGGCTGCGCCAGCAGTTGCAGAGGCGATCCAGTGACCGGGTGAACCAGAGTCAGCTCGCGCGCATGCAGCCACAGCCGCTGTGTGCCCAGGAATGCTGCGACAGCTCGATTGAGCGGCCCCTTGCCATGCGTCGCATCGCCGAGGATGGGATGGGCGATGTGCTTCAGATGGCGGCGGATCTGATGGCGGCGGCCTTGCAACGGTTCGGCTTCGAGCAGGGCGACGCGGGTGGTGGGGAAGCGCGGGTCGGTGGCCAGTGCCCACTCGATGCGCTCCAGCACGCGCCAGCGGGTCTGCGCCGCCAGCATCGTCTGCCCCGCCGACGGCTGCTCAGGGTCGCGCGCCAGCGGGTGATCGACCAGGCCTTCGTCAGCACCGGGCCAGCCGCGCACAAGAGCGAGATAGCGCTTGTCCATCAGCCCCTGCTCGAACATCGCGCCGAGCAGCGAAGCAACCTCTGTTGACAGCGCAAACAGCAGCACGCCCGAGGTGCCGCGGTCCAGCCGGTGCACGGGCCAGACGGTGCGGCCGAGCTGGTCGCGCAGCAGCTGCAGCGCGGCCTCATCCTCGTGGGCCGCGAGCTGGGTGCGGTGCACCAGCAGGCCGGCCGGCTTGTCGATGGCGACCAGGTGCTCGTCCTGATAAAGCAGGGTCAGAGTCAATTTTTGATAAAGCAGGGTCAGAGTCAATTTTTCAAGTCGCCATCGACGTAGAACCACTCACCGTTCTCGCGCACGAAGCGGCTGACTTCATGCAGCCGATGCGCCCGGCCGCCGAGCTTGCTGCGTGCGACGAACTCGACGCTGCCGTGGTCGGCGTCCGGCATCGCGGTGCGCTTCACGTCCAGGCCCAGCCATTTCAGCCCCGGCTCGGGCGCCTCCAGATCGGCAGGCCGCGTGCTCGCATGCCAGCTCGCCAGCAGATAGTCGCGCAGGTCCAGCACGAAGGCCGAGTAGCGCGAGCGCATCAGCGCCTCGGGCGTGGCTGCGGTCAGGCCCTGGCCAGCCGCAAAGGCCTCGTGCAGGGCGCCGCAGCAGTCGGCATAGGCGGCACGGCGACCGCAGGGGCAGGGCATGGAGGTGTCCATGCCGGCACTCTAGCGGGGGTATCAGCGGCCGAGCGGCCGTCGGGAAAAGACTCGATGAGCCTTGGCAAAGGCAGGGGCCGGCCGAGCAGATAGCCCTGGCCAAAGGCGCAGCCGCATTGGCCCAGGACTTCGAGCTGGTCTGCGTTCTCGATGCCCTCGGCAATGACCTCAAGCTGCAGGTGCCGGCCGAGGTCGACGATGGTCTGGGCAATGGCGCGGTCACGCTCGCCCGTGGCCAGGTCGCGCACGAAGCTGCGGTCGATCTTCAGCGAGCTGATGGGCAGGCTTTTCAGCATGGCCAGCGACGAATGGCCCATGCCGAAGTCATCCAGCGAGATCTCGAAGCCGATCTCGCGCAGCTGGTGCATGACGCGCCTGACCTGCTCGGGCTGGCGCATCAGCATGCCCTCGGTGAGCTCCAGCACCACCTGCGAGGCCGGCACTTCGAGCCCGGTCGACATGGCGCCGAGCATCTCGGGCAGGGCGCTGCTCGTGAACTCGGACGCCGCCATGTTGACGTGGACCTTGAGCTTCTCCAGTGCGCCGCCCTTGAGAGAGGCCAGGTCGCGCAGCGCCTGGCCCAGCACCCAGCGGCCGATGTCGACGATAAGGTCGCTCTGCTCGGCGATCGGAATGAACACGTCCGGCGGCACCGTCGTGCCATCGGGCTTGTGCCAGCGGATCAGCGCCTCCGCGCCATGCAGGGCGCCGGTGGCGATGTCGACGATGGGCTGGTAGACCAGGCGCAGCTGCCCGGCCTGGAGCGCCTCGTGCAGTTCGGTCTCGATGGACAGGCGCTGCGCCAGCTTGGCGCGCTGCTGGGCCAGGGTGTCGGGGCTGCTGGTCGAGAAGACATTGCTGCCGTTGCGGCCGTTCTGCTTGACGCGGTACATGGCCGCGTCGGCGCTGCGCAGCAGCTCGGGGCCGGTCTGGCCGTTCTCGGGAAAGCGGCTGACGCCAATGCTGGCGGACACGGTCAGCGCCACACCCTCGTAGCTGATGGGGCGGCTGGCGGCGGCAAGCACGGCATCGGCCAGGGCCGCCAGCGCCTGCTCGTCGCCGCTGTCAGGCACCAGCACCGCAAACTCGTCGCCGCCCAGGCGGCCGACGCGGGCTGGCGGCGGCGCCAGCTCGCGCAGCCGCTGCGCAAATGCCTGCAGCACCGCATTGCCGGCCTCGTGCCCGAAGGCGTCGTTGATGGGCTTGAAACGGTCGAGGTCGATGAACATCAGCGCGAAGCGCCGGCCCTGGCGGTGGCTCAACGCGCAATGGCGGTTCAGCTGGGCGTAGAAGTGGGAGCGGTTGTCCAGCTCGGTCATCTCGTCGATCTGGGCCAGGCGGTGGATGACAGCCTCGGTCTCCAGGCGTTGCGCGGTCTGGGCGATCAGCGCGCCGATGGTGGCCGAGACCTTGGGCAGCTGGGCCTCGGGCTGGCGGGCCAGGCTGCTGTAGAACTCCAGCACGCCGGGGCGGTGGCGTTCGCCGTTGTCCGACACATAGGTGACCGGGAACACATAGCCCGACCACAGCCCGCACATCTGTGCGCTGCCACGGCGCAGGAAGCGCGGGTCGGTGCTCATGTCCTCCACCCACTCGGCGCTGCCCGTGGCCCAGACACGGCCGACCAGGCCCTCGCCGGGCGCCATCTTCAGTGTCGAGCTCACCGCGCTGAATTGTTCGAGCCGGGCGTCGGGTTGGTGCCAGAAGTGCCGGCAATGCAGGCGGCCGCCGCCGTCCTCCATGTTCCAGTAGGCGCCCCACTCCCAGCCGAGGTTGCGGCAGATCAGCTGGATGACGTTGCTGATCGCATCCTCCAGCGTGTGGGTGCCGATCAGGTATTCCGTCAACGCATAGCCCAGGCGCTCGCGCACGGCCGCGTGGGTGAGGGCGGTCACGTCCTGCAGCAGGCCGTGGCGCCAGCGAGGGTGCGCCGGGTCGGGGGGCAGTGGCGTCACGCGCAGCCAGCGCAGGCCGCGGGCCAGGCCGATGACGCGGATATCCAGTGGGAGCTGGGGCTGGGCGCCGGTCCAGAGCCGGATCAATTCCGGCAGATCGTCCTCGACGACATGGCCCAGGCAGACGCCCAGGCCGCTGGCCGAACGGGTCGGCATTTCCAGGTATTCGGCCGCCGTGGGTGACAGATGGGTGACGCCGGTCTGCGGGTCGTACCACCATTGGCCGAAGCCGGCGGCCTGTTCCAGGTGCTGAGGGCAGGCGGCAACGGGTGCGGGAAGTTGTCGCGGCGGCCCGAACTGCGTGGATGCGGCCGGCATGCTGACTTCCCGATTGCTTGTCATGGGCGGTCACAGCGCAAATCGCATGCCAGCACGGGACCGGTCCGGAATGCGCAGAACCGCACAGCGGCGGCGGAGGCCGCGGTCGGGAGCCCCGCAAGTGTGCAACGGCCCGCACAGGGCTGGTGCGAGGCGCTAGAGGGTCAGCTCCCAGCTCTCGCTGATGACGTCCTGGCCAAAGCTGTTCAAGGGCTCGCTGTGCACCAGCCGGTAGCCCTCGGCCGCGTAGATGGCGCGGGCGGCGGTCAATGCGCTCTGCGTCCACAGCTCGATGCGCTTGTAGCCGGCGGCGCGGGCGAAGTCGCTGCACTGGCGAACCAGGCGCTTGCCCAGGCCGAGGCCCCGCGCATGGGGCTCCAGCAACAGCAGGCGCAGCTTGGCGACGCCGGGGCGCGGCTTGCCGGTGGCCCCATCTTGAGATTCATCGCGTGCCTGCACGAGCATCACGCAGCCCAGGCGCTCGGTGCCGCGCGCGGCGATCCAGCAGGCCTCGCGTTGGGGCTGGAAGCGGTCGACGAAGTCGGCGCAGATGCGCGCCACCAGCGCCTCGAAACGCACGTCCAGGCCGTACTCGGCGGCGTAGAAAGCGCCATGCCGCTCGACGATCCAGCCCAGGTCGCCAGGTTGGGGGGAGCGCAGCTCAACGGCTGCCGTGGCGTCGGGCTCCAGCACGGCCTGGATGCGCGACATCGAGCCCAGCAGCGCGTGGCGTTGTGTTGCCGACAGCGGCGCGAGCATGGCCTGGGCCTTGGCCGTGCCCTCGCGGTCCAGCGGCACGAAGGCGCGCTTGCCGGCGGGGCTGAGCTTGAGCAGCGTCTGGCGGCCGTCGCTGGGATGGGCCTGGCTGGCCAGCAGGCCGCGGTTCTTCAATCCGCGTAGCAGCCGGCTCATATAGCCAGCGTCCAGCTGCAGGCTCTTGCTGAGCGCCGAGGCGCTGATCGGCGCGTGATGCGCCAGTTCCCACATCAGCCGGGCCTCCGGCAGCGTGAAGTCACTGTCCAGCTTCGGCGCCAGCACGCCGATGCGGCGCGTATAGAAGCGATTGAAGGCGCGGACGTCCAGGGCTTGATCGGCGGTCATGGGCCATCATCTTCAAAATACTTGCTTTTGGCAATCAATTGCCGAGCCGCTACGCTGCGGCCTTCAACGCAGACGGAGACGCGCTTGGGCATCGTGGTGTATTGGCTGGAAGGTGAGGGCGAAGAGGCGACCCCGGTCTGCCAGTTCTTCAGCAGCAAGGAGCTGACGCAGGCCCTGGCCTGGGCCGAGGACAGGCGCCGCCAGGGGCATCGCCACGTCAGCATCTCCACCGAGCTGGATGAAAGCGTGGGCCGGCCGGGCGTGGCCGCGGTCGAAGGCGGGCGAACGCCAGACGGC
>NZ_JBFUMO010000284.1:0-7303 GCF_054049355.1 Roseateles sp. P5_E11
CTGCGAGCCATCGGGCGACCAGGCCGGCGCGCTGTTGGTGCCCTTGAAGTCGGCCAGCACGCGGCGGCCGCCGGTCTGCACGTCCTGGACGCGCACCGTGGCCTTGCGGCTCTCGAAGGTCACGTAAGCGAGCTCTCGGCCATTGGGTGCCCAGGCTGGCGAGATGATGGGATCGGGGCTGGTCAATGCGACCTTGGCGCCCTCGCCGTCTGCGTCGGCAACGACCAGGCTGTAGCGCGGGCCGGCCTTGGTCACATAGGCCATGCGGGTGGCGAACACGCCGCGCTCGCCGGTGAGCTTCTGGTAGATGGTGTCGGCGATGCGATGCGCGGCAAGGCGGGCATCATCGGGATGCACGGCATGCGCTTCGCCGAGGAGCTCGGTGCGGTTGACGACGTCCCAGAGCTTGAAGCGGATATCCAGCCGTCCGTCGGCCAGGCGGGTGATCGAACCCGCCGCAAGCGCATCGGCCTGGCGGGCCTTCCAGTCGGGCCAGGCCGGGCTGCTCGTCTCGTTCAGCCCGGCGGGTGCATCGACGCTGCGAAACAGGCCGCTGCGTTCCAGGTCGGCGCGCACGATGGCGGCGATCGGCTGGGCCGAGGCCTTGGCGTCATCACGGAAATCGACGATAGCCACCGGGATGCGCGTGCCGCCCGTGCCGGCGATGTCGATGCGCACCTGGGCCAGGGCCGAGGCGGCAGGAAAGGCCGCAAGCGCGGCAAGGCTGAGACGGCGAGAGATCATGCAGTGGACTTTGCAGTGCGGTCCGGAATTCTGCCGCAGTGCCGCGCCACTTCAGAGTAGGACGATGTCGTAATGTTCCGTCTGGTTGGTCGGCTCGGCGGTCAGCGAGATGGGCTTGCCGATGAAGTCCGACAGGCCAGCCAGGTGGGCGCTCTCTTCGTCGAGCATCATCTCGACGACGTTGGCGGCGGCCACGACGCGGAACTCGCGGGGGGAGAACTGGCGTGCCTCGCGCAGGATCTCGCGCAGGATGTCGTAGCAGACCGAACGCGCCGTCTTGACCTGGCCGCGGCCCTCGCAGGTCGGGCAGGGTTCGCAGAGCATGCGCGCCAGCGACTCGCGCGTGCGCTTTCGCGTCATCTCGACCAGGCCCAGCTGCGTGAAGCCGCCGACGGTCACCTTGGTGCGGTCCCGGCCCAGCTGTTTGCGGAACTCGGCCAGCACCGCCGTTCGGTGCTCCTCGCGCGTCATGTCGATGAAGTCGACGATGATGATGCCACCCAGGTTGCGCAGCCTCAGCTGGCGGGCGATGGAGCCCGCCGCTTCGAGGTTGGTCTTGAAGATGGTGTCGTCGAAGTTCTTGGCACCGACGAAACCGCCGGTGTTGACGTCGATGGTCGTCATCGCCTCGGTCTGGTCGAACACCAGCGAGCCGCCGGACTTCAGCTCCACCTTGCGCGCCAGCGCGCGGGCGATCTCGGCGTCGACATTGCACAGGTCGAAGATGGGCCGTTCACCGCGGTAATGCTCCAGCTTGGCCGTGGCGGCCGGCATGAAGGTCTCGCCGAAGCCGCGCAACACGTCGTACTGCATCTTGGAGTCGATGCGGATGGAGCCCGTGCGTTCGCTCGTCAGATCGCGCAGCACGCGCTCGACGAGGCTCAAGTCCTGGTGCAACAGGCTGGCCGGCGGCGTTGTCAGCGCACCCGCGCGGATCTGCTGCCAGGTCTTGCGCAGATAGGCGATGTCGGCACCGAGCTCCTCGTCGCTGGCGTCCTCTGCGTTCGTGCGCAGGATGAAGCCGCCGCCACCGCCCTGCTCCTTTGTCCCCACCAGTGCGACCATGCGCGCGCGCAAGGCCTCGCGCGCCTCGGGCGAGCCGATCTTCTGGCTGACGCCGATGTGCTCGTCCTGCGGCAGATAGACCAGCATGCGGCCGGCGATGCTGATCTGGCTGGACAGCCGTGCGCCCTTGGTGCCGATGGGGTCCTTGATGACCTGCACCGTCAGCGGTTGGCCTTCGAAGATGAGGCGCTCGATGGGCGTGGGAGGCACCTCGACGCCATGGCCGTTCTGGTGCCGGCCATGTCCGAACTGCGAGGCACTGTGCAGGTCGGCAACGTGCAGAAAGGCGGCGCGCTCCAGGCCGATGTCGATGAAGGCGCTCTGCATGCCAGGCAGCACGCGCACCACCTTGCCGAGGTAGACGTTGCCCACCAGCCCCCGCTCCAACGTGCGCTCGATGTGCAGCTCCTGCACCGCGCCGTTCTCGACCACGGCCACCCGCGTCTCCTGCGGTGACCAGTTGATCAGGATGTCTTCCATCTCTTGCCTTTGAATGCTGATGCGTGCCGCCGGTGGAGGCGGCACGCATCAAAACTCAGGTCAGAACTCAAAGCCGAATTTGTCCAACAGCTGCGCCGTCTCAAAGAGGGGCAACCCCATGATGCCCGAGTAGCTACCGGCAATCTTCACGATCCAGGCGGCTGCCTGGCTCTGGRTGGCATAGGCGCCAGCTTTGCCGAACGGCTCGCGGCTGGCGACGTAGCGGTCGATCTGCGCGGCCGACAGCGGCGCGAATTCCACGTGAGAGACATTCAGCGCCGCCGCGCGATGCGCCGCATCGGCCACGGCGACGGCCGTGATGACTCGGTGCGTGCGGCCTGACATCAGCGCCAGCATGCGCGCCGCATCGACGTCGTCCGCGGGCTTGCCGAGGATGAGTCCGTCGATGGCCACCGTGGTGTCCGCGCACAGGATGGGCGCCGGTAGCAGGCCGCGCGCGGTGAGGCGCACCAGCGCCGCATCCAGCTTGGCCGCGGTGACGCGGGCGCAATAGGTCTCGGGCACCTCGCCGGGTTGCACCGCCTCCAGCGCTTCAGCATCTTCGTCGGCGCCGGGCAGCAGCAACTCATGCCTGACGCCGAGTTGCTCCAGCAGCTGACGGCGGCGCGGGCTTTGCGAGGCGAGGTAGATGGAGCGGGGACCGGCGCCGGGCCGTCCCAAGCCGGTCGCGCCCCCATGGGGGGCCGACGACGAAGTCGTCTTGGGGGTCATATTCATTCGCGGTGATACGGGTGGCCGGTCGTCACGGTCCAGGCGCGGTACAGGCCTTCGGCCAGCAGCACGCGGGCAAAGGCGTGGGGCAGAGTCAGGTCGGACAGCCGCAAGGTCTCGTCGGCCGTGGCCTTGAGATCGGGATGCAGGCCGTCGGGCCCGCCGATGATGAGGGCAGCATCGCGGCCCTCACCCATCCACAGCTTCAGCCGCTCAGCCAACTGCACCGAGGTGCGGCGCTCGCCACGCTCGTCCAGGATGATGCGGCGCACGCCCTTTGGCAAAGCTGCCTCGATGCGTGCGGCCTCGGCCGCCATCAACTGCTCCGCCGTCTTGCTGCCTCGCGTCTCGGCCTTGACAGCTTTCAACTCCAGCTTGAGCTCGGGCGGAAAGCGCTTGGCGAAGTCCTCGTAGGCGGTGTCGGCCCAGGCCGGCTGGCGCTGGCCCACGGCGACGAGGAAAAGGCGCATCAGCCCTTTTTCGGCGCCGCGCGGCCGGCAGGCTTGGCAGGCGCGCGGGGTGCAGCCTTGGCGGCTGGCTTGGCCGCAGGCGCGACCCGCTTGGCCGTAGCCGCCTTGCCGACGCCCTGGCCAGCGCCGACCTTCACGGTCTTGACGGGTGCTGCCGTCTTCACGCCCACGCTGCGGGTCACGCCCTTCTTGGGCGCCTGGGTGCCCGCTGCGGCCTTCTTGGCAACCGCCTTCTTGGCGGCCGCCGACGGCACCGCCTTGTTGGCACCCGCCTTGGCTGCAGGTTTCGCGGCGGGTTTGGGCGCAGCCCTGGTCGTGATGGGCTTGGACGCCGTCGCCTTGCGCGCCGTCTTGACCGGTGCGGCAGCGGGCTCCTCGGAGGCCTTGACCAGCCTGGTCTCGGTGCTACCGAGCTTGAGCTTGACGGGCTTGTCGCCCCAGATCTCTTCGAGGTGGTAGTAGTCGCGGATGGCGGGCTGCATCACGTGGACGACGGCGGCGCCGCAGTCGACGATGATCCATTCGCCGTTGTCCTCGCCCTCGGTGCGCATGACCTGCATGCCGCGCCCCTTGACCGTTTCACGCACGCTGGACGCGAGGGCCTTGGTCTGCCGGTTGCTCGTGCCCGAGGCGATGATGACGCGCTCGAACAGCGGCGACAGATGCTCGGTGTTGAACACAACGATGTTCTGGGCCTTGACGTCTTCGAGACCATCGACGATGGCTCGTTGCAGCTTGCGAATGTCCATTCAGTGCTTCTTCTCGTAGAGGCGGTGCGAGGCAATATAGCTCGCCACCTCGGCGCCCACCATGGGGCTGATGTCCTCGCCGCGCGCGACGGCGTCGCGCACGGCGGTGGACGAAAGGGGAATTTCGGGCAGGGCCAGCACCTGCAGGCGGTGTGCCGGCAGGCCCGGAGGGGTCACGACGGCCTCGCTGGCACGCGGCACGACGACCAGTGTGGCCAGCGTGGTGATGGTCTCGACCTGGTACCAGCTCGGCAGCCGGGCGTACTGATCCTGGCCGATCAGGAACATCAACTCCGTGCCAGCGTTCTGGCTGGCGAACTCACGCAGGGTATCGGCCGTGAAGCTGGGGCCGCGGCGGTGCAGTTCGCGCTCATCGAGCACGAAGCGCGGCTCTCCGGCGATGAGGCGCTTGATCATCCCTGCACGGTGCACGGCGGCGGCCATGATCTGGTCGGGCTTCTGCCACTGCCGGCCGGCGGGCAGCCAGACCATGCGGTCCGGCGCCAGCGCGTCCAGCGCAAAGCGGGCGAAGGCCAGGTGGCCGAGATGGGGCGGGTCAAAACTGCCGCCGAAGATTGCCAGTTTCACAGCCACAGTGCGGTGGGTGTTTCGCCGGCCCAATCGCGTGGGCGCAGGAAGTCGCTGTACAGCTTCGCCTCGGGCGTGCCCGGCTCGGGCGCCCAGTCGTAGCGCCACTTCACTTGTGGGGGCATGGACATGAGGATGGATTCGGTGCGGCCGCCCGACTGTAGGCCGAACAGGGTGCCGCGGTCCCAGACGAGATTGAACTCGACATAGCGGCCACGGCGATAGGCCTGGAAGTCGCGCTCACGTTCGCCATAGGCATACCCCTGGCGGCGCTCGACGATGGGCAGATAGGCAGCCAGGAAGGCATCGCCGACGGAACGCATCAGCGCAAAGCCCGTGTCGAAGCCACCTTCGGCGAAATCGTCGAAGAAGATGCCGCCGATGCCGCGCGGCTCCTGGCGGTGCTTCAGGAAGAAGTAGTCGTCGCACCAGGCCTTGAACTTCGGGTAGAGCTCGGTGCCATGCGGTTGCAGCGCGTCGCGGCAGACGCGATGGAAATGCTGCGCGTCGCGCTCGTAGCCGTAGTAGGGTGTCAGGTCCATGCCGCCGCCGAACCAGGTCACGGCAGGCAGCCCAGGCGGCAAGGCGATGAAGGCACGCACATTCATGTGCACCGTCGGCACGAAGGGGTTGTGCGGGTGCAGCACCAGCGACACGCCCAAGGCCTCGAAGGGCGCTCCGGCGAGTTCGGGGCGATGCTGCGTCGCTGACGGCGGCAGCACGCGGCCCTTCACATGCGAGAAGTTGACGCCACCGCGCTCGAAGACCGGGCCGCCCTCGATGAGCCGCGACAGGCCGTCGCCTTCGAGCCGGCCACCGGGCTCGCGTGTCCAGCCGTCGGACGCGAAGGCATTGCCGTCGACCCCTTCCAGCGCCGTGACGATGCGCTGTTGCAACTCGAGCAGATAGTCGCGGACGGCTTGGGTGTTCATGTGCGCGGGCCGGTGTTCGATGAGCGAGGCTGAATCGGACTGGCCAGTTCGGGGCGCTTGCCGACGCGCGTGCCGAAATAGGCGGCAAAGAGCGCGAAGTCGGCCTGCACATCGCCGGTCAGCATGACGAAGCGCGTCACCGAGACGACGCGCTGCTCGAAATCGAAATAGCACAGCCCCACCGGCACGCCGGCCTGCACGGCCACCTGGTAAGCGCCGGTGCGCCAGCCGCTCTTCAGCGAACGCGTGCCCTCGGGCGCGGCGGCCAGCCAGAAGCGCTCGCCACGCGCCGCGGCGGCCTGCATCTGGCGCACCGTGTCGGCGACGATGCCATGCGAGCTGCTGCGATCCACGCCGACACCGCCGATCCAGCGCATCCAGTGGCTGAGCAAGGGCGCCTTGRACAGGCTGTCCTTGCCCCAGAAGCGAAGCTGGATGCCGACGGCCCACTTGGCCAGCAGGCCGATGACGAAGTCCCAGTTGGAGGTGTGCGGATAGACCAGGATGACACCCTGCTCCGCCGGCACACCGGGTGCATCCACCGTCCAGCCGAACAGCCCCAGCAGCCAGCGCGCCAGGGCGCTGGACGGGCCATGCGGGCGCAGGGGCCCGGTCAGGACAATGGGCTGAATGGGGAAAGTCGGGTTCAACGCTTGATGGCCCGATGGCCGATGTCGCTGCGGTACTGGCGGCCTGCGAACTGGATGCCCGTGGCCAGCTCATAGGCGCTCTGCGCGGCGGTGCGCACGGATTCACCCAGGGCCGTCACGCAAAGCACGCGGCCACCGCTGGTGACAAGCTGTCCATCGACCATCGCCGTGCCGGCATGGAAAACCATGGCCTCGTCGTCGTCCTCAGGCAGGCCGCTGATGGCGTCGCCCTTGCGCGGGTTGAGCGGGTAGCCCTCGGCCGCCAGCACGACGCCGAGCGCCACGCGACGGTCCCACTGCAGCTCGACCTCGTCCAACGTGCCATCGGTCGCGTGCATCATCAGCTCGAAGAGATCGCTCTTGAGCCGCATCATGATGGGCTGGGTCTCGGGGTCGCCCATGCGCGTGTTGAACTCGACCGTGCGCGGCTGGCCGTGCTCGTCGATCATCAGGCCGGCATACAGGAAGCCAGTGAACGGATGGCCGTCACGCGCCATGCCGGTGATGGTCGGCTGGATGATCTCGTGCATGACCTTGGCATGCACATTCGGCGTCACGACCGGCGCAGGCGAGTAGGCGCCCATGCCGCCGGTGTTGGGGCCGGCGTCGCCGTCCAGCAGGCGCTTGTGGTCCTGGCTGGTGGCCAGCGACACGACATGCTTGCCGTCGCAGACGACGATGAAGCTGGCCTCCTCGCCTTCGAGGAAGTCCTCGATGACGACGCGCGCACCGCCGGCGTTGTGCGTCACGCCGAGCTTGTTGTCTTCCAGGATCCACGAGATCGCCTCATGGGCCTCGGCCAGCGTCATTGCGACGACGACGCCCTTGCCTGCTGCCAGGCCGTCGGCCTTGATGACGATGGGCGCGCCGCGGTTGCCTACATAGGCGTGAGC
>NZ_JBFUMO010000285.1:0-7302 GCF_054049355.1 Roseateles sp. P5_E11
ATGCTTGGGCGTCAGCTTGACGCCGTAGCTGGGCACCAGGTCGACGAAGGGGTCGTGGGGCTTGGGCACGTGGGTGTGCACCGCATCCATAACCTCCTGGGTCGCATGCGGGCCGGTGACGGCCAGCACGCTGGGGTGGATCTCGCGCACCAGGCTGCCGGCATCGCTGCTGCCGGCGCCGGCCTTGGCGCCCAGGCAACCGGTCACGATGACCTTGCCGTTCTTGGCCAGGGCCTCGCCRATGGTGTCCAGGCTTTCCTTGACGGCGTCGTCGATGAAGCCGCAGGTGTTGACGATCACAAGGTCGGCGCCGGCAAAGGTCTTGGAGGTTTCGTAGCCCTCGGCACGCAGCTGGGTGAGGATGAGCTCGGAATCGGTCAAAGCCTTCGGGCAGCCGAGGCTGACGAAGCCAATCTTCGGAATGGCGGCGGGGGTGATCTGTTCATTCATCGCCCTATTTTCGGCGATGTGACGAACCGGCGGCTTTCCAGCGGCCATGCAGCTGTCCGAAACGACCGAACTTCACTGGAAAGGCAGGCCGCTATTCGACCGTTTCCACCGTGACGGAGGCCGCAAATGGGGGATTGATGGACTGCGCCTCGCGAACGACATAGCTGCCGACCCGTACCCCCTCAGGATCGACCACCTCGAAATAGGAGATGCGGGTCTCCACGCCATCACGCTGGACCGATTCGGCACCCGTCGCCCTCAGCTGGTGACCCTGCGGAACGTAGATGCGCCGCTGGTGCTCTTTCTCAATCATGCTCGCTCCTCGACATAGGAACAGCACAGTTGCGGGCGGCACCCGCCTGGTCAAGGCACGCTTACCTGCCCTCACGCGCGTTACGTAGCCGAGCGAGCCGCCACTGCGGCCGACAGCCTATTTCTTGGGCGTGAACGGGAACATCACTCCCGCCTGCYTGAGCTGCTCCTGCCACTGGTTCATCAGCGTCTTGGACTGCTCGGCATAGCCGCCCATCAGGCCCGTCCAGGCCTCGGGGGTGAAGGGCATGCCGCCGGGCGTCTGCTCCGTAAAGCGCGACTGCAGGTCGGTGAAGGCCTGCATCTGCCGCTCCAGCAGGCCGCCCATGACGCCCTGCATGGCATGGCCGTAGAAGCGAATGATCTGGGCCAGCGAGCTGGTCGAGAACATCGGCACGCCGCCAGTCTCCTCCTCCAGGATGATCTGCAGCAGGATGGAACGCGTCAGGTCTTCCTGGGTCTTGGCGTCATGCACCTCGAACTCGACACCTTCCAGCACCATGCGCTTGACGTCGGCCAGCGTGATGTAGCTGCTGGTCTGCGTGTCGTAGAGGCGCCGGTTGGGGTATTTCTTGAGGATGCGCAGCCCGGGCTTGGTGTCGCCGGACTGGGCTTGCTCGGATGCCGCTTTCTTGCGGGCAGTCGCCATGCGTGGGTCTCCTGTGCAGTGCAGCAAATTCTAGGCAGAGCCTGACCGCCGTTCCGAACGGGTTTACCTGGGGCTGGTGAACCGAGCTGTCCGCCACGGAAACTCACCAAACGCCGCAATTGGGCGCAGGCGTGCCAGCGCGTGGGCAAAGAAAAGCCCCCGAACCTTTCGATTCGGGGGCCTCCAATCTTCAAAAATTTGATAGGCGCGATTGGATTCGAACCCACCATGGCAAGGTGAGGAAACGGGGCTTTACGGGACATGCTAAGACATTGATTTCACGGGAGAAATTTCCCTTATACGTCCCGACCCGCTTCCTAAACCACACCCCATTTTTCGCACGTTTCTGGGCTGGGGAAGCAGGATGGCCATGCGGATCACCTATCCAGCGCTGGCGCCCCGCGAGCGTCAACTGTGCAGCGGCGCCAGTGAGCCGCAGGCAATCGCTTCCTGCAGGCTGCCTTCAGTGGGGTGGGCGCCTGCGCCAGCCGCGGACGGCGCCCCGACGCCGAACCAGCCGTTGCGTCCACGAGCCTTGGCTTGGTAGAGCGCCTCGTCGGCGAGCTCTACCGATCGTTCCCAGGAGCCGCCGTGCTGCGCGCCGGGGACGAGAGGATATGGGGCGAAGCCGATACTGCATGAGATCTTCAGAGGTTGCCCGTCCGGCAGCTCGACCGGGCTCCCGTCAATGGCTTTGCGCAGCCTTTCGGCCAGCTGCGCCGCATGCCCGCGGGGCGTTCCCCGCGTCATGAGCAGGAACTCTTCGCCGCCCCAGCGGATGAGCYCGTCCTCCCCTCGCAACACACCCTTTAGGCGCTCCGCCGCCTGCCGCAGCACGGCGTCCCCGGCAGGGTGGCCGAAGCTGTCGTTGACACGCTTGAAGTGGTCGAGGTCGATCAGGTAGAAGAGCAGGTCCACCGGCTCGGCCGCGACCGTCCCGCGGCCCGCATGGGAGCGATCCGCCGCGGCCACGTGCGATTCCACCTGGGCCATGAAGTGCCGGYGGTTGCGCAGGCCCGTCAGCGGATCGGTGACCGCCATGTCCTGGAGCTGGCGGTTCACGGCTGCCAGGGTTCTCGCATGCCGGCGTGTCGCCCTCACCACCAGCAGTGCCGCGGCGCTGCTGGCGAGCGCGGCCAGGATCACGGCCGCAACGACGGTCCGCTGCGTCTGGCGCTCGCTGGCCTGGCGCTGGGCGCGCTCACGCTCGGCACTCGCGAGGGCCTGGTCCAGCGTCAGCCCGGCCCGATGCGATTCGTCCAGGCTCTTGCGCAGGCCCTGCAGGTGCTCCGCCAGCGCGCGGTAGGCCTCGTCGTGGCGGCGCGCGAAGGCGTACTCCTCGGCCACCTCGTCCAGCATTTCCCAACGGTCGCTGCCCTGGGCTTCGGCCTCCAAGATGGCCAGGCCCTCAGCGTGCCTGCTCAGACGGTTGAGTGCCTTGCCCCGGTTGAACCTGGCGACGCGCGTCGTGTCAGCGTCGCCCCGGGCCGCGACGATCGCRGCGTCGGCCATCTCCAGCGCCGCCGCCGGCAGCCCGGCCTTCAGCAAGGCGTCCGACTGGTTGCACAGGAAGTTCACCAGCATGTAGGGCGTGCGCCCCAACTTGAAGGCGATCTCCTGCGCCCGTGGTCCCAGCGGGCGTAGCTTGTCCCACTCGCCGGTTGCCCGGTACATATCGTTCAGCAGGACCAGCGTCCTGAGCTGCTCCACGCCGTCGTCCACCGCCTCCTGCTCCTGCAGCACGGCCAGCAGCTCCCGCTCCGCTTCGTCCAGCTTGCCGGCCGAGCGGAGCCGGTCCGCCCATTCGTCACGGGCCCACCAAGTGACCTTGTCGGCGGGATGCCGGATGGCCAGCTGCCTGGCCTCCTGCGTGTAGCGGCCGAGAGCGTGGAACTGCTTCCAGTCCTCCTGCAGCACCAGCAGCACCCGGAGCTCGTCATGCCAGTCGCCGCGGGCCCGCGCCTCGGCGAGCAGGCGCATGCCTTCCAGCACGGCCTTGTCCAGCTCCTGCCGGGCTTTGAGCTGGCCGATGCGCAGCAGGCGATGGCGGAACTCGAGCACCGGGTCGCGGTGTTGCCGCAGAAGGCCGGCCGCCCGATCGAGCAGTTCGCTGGCGCGCCCCCCGTCCGAATGCCGCAACTGCCTACCCTGCTCCAGCAGGGCCGCCACCTCCAGCAGAGGATCGCCGCTGGCGTTAGCCTGCGAACGGCTGCGCTCCAGGAAGGCAAGGAACTCGGTGCGGGGCGCGAATGTCTGGACGTCCTGTACTTGCTGGTCAAAGGCACTCACGCTCGGGGTGAGCGCGAAAGCCAGTCCTTGCCAAGCAAACGCCGCCATCCACAGCGCTCGCACAAGCAGCCGCGCCGGACCCGCGCGCCGCCGAGGCCCGCCTGTTCCGGAGTACCCATTCCAAAGAACTGCCACGCCGACCCCACTACAGCGGCAACCGCTGCATGACCAATTTTCGGACCGGCATGCCAACGCGTGTCAGCCATCCTCCCGCCACGGGCTGGCGCGCACAAGAATCCATCACGAACTGCCGGAAAACTGCAGACGTCGACCGCGGCGTGCCTGTATCGACAGGTACAGCGGCGCCAAGGGTCGCAAGGATCGGCCTCAGCTCGACGCCATGCTGAAGGGCGTGGCTCGGAAGGAATTTGACGTGGTCGCGGCTCAGCACTGCTGCGTCACAGCTTGGCTCAAGCACCACGACACTGGTAAATCGTTGACTTCAAAAGCAAAAATGCCTCAGATCCGTGAAGATCTGAGGCATTCTTAACCTACCGTCGGACTGACCCCACTGGGTCAGTCTTCATATTTGGTAGGCGCGATTGGATTCGAACCAACGACCCCCACCATGTCAAGGTGGTGCTCTAACCAACTGAGCTACGCGCMTGAAGAGCTGCGCACTATAGCAGGTTTTTGAGGCCCTCGTCCATGCTCACTTGCGGCGTGCCGAGCGCACGCCAGAGATGGCGCAGAGGTCGCGCAGCACCTTGGCCAACCTGGATGCATCAGACAGTTCCAGCGTGAAGCTCATCCAGGCCGTGTCGCCGCCGCCCGCGCGGGGTTTGACGGCGCCGGGCTTCATCGACTGTGTGTTCACCGCGACGACATTCATCTTCTCCTTGGCGAAGATCTCCAGCACGTCGCGCAGCAGGCCCTGGCGGTCACCGGCCTCGACGAGCACGTCCACGGGATAGACGGGCGCACCCTTGCCCACCGTTTCACCACCGCCCCACTCCACCGCGATGACGCGCTCGGGCGAGCGACGCTTCATCTCGGCGAGGTTGCTGCAATCGCTGCGGTGGATGGCCACGCCCTTGCCGCGCGTGACGAAGCCGGAAATGGCGTCGGGCGGCGCGGGCCGGCAGCAGCGCGACAGCGTCGTCAGCAGCGAGTCGATGCCCACCACGAGCACGCCGCCACGGTTGCTGCTGGCGCTGCGCGTGTGCCGCTGTGCCAGCAGTTCGTTCTCGTCAACTACCGGCTCGGGCGGGCGCAGCAGCAGCTCGATGTTGCGCAGCGAGTATTCGTCCTTGCCAACGACCTCGAACAGCGCATCCGCACCCTTGAAGCCCAGGCGCGCAGCCAGCTCGTCGAGCTTGAGCGCCGTCTTGCCCTCGCGCTGCAGCAGCTTCTCGACCAGGTCGCGGCCCTTGACAATCGTCTGCGCCTGCTGCAGCGCGTTGAACCACGCACGCACCTTGGCGCGCGAGCGTGGGCTCTGCAGATAGCCGAGCTCTGGGTTGAGCCAGTCCAGCGACGGGCCGCCTTCCTTGGTCGCGATGATCTCGACAGTCTGGCCGCTTTGCAGCGGCGTGTTCAACGGCAGCATCTGGCCGTCGATGCGTGCGCCGCGGCAGCGGTGGCCGAGGTCGGTGTGCACCGCATAGGCAAAGTCCACCGGCGTCGCACCCGCCGCCAGCTCGACGATGGTGGCCTGCGGCGTGAAGACATAGATGCGGTCGTCGAACACCGGGCCGCCCTCGGCGCCCTGCACGGTGTCGCGCTCCCAGGCCAGCAGCTGGTTGAGCACGGCCTTGCGGGCTCGAGCCACCTGCTCCTCGAACTCGCCAGCCGCACTGACACCGGCATAGCCGCGCGCACCGGCCTCCTTGTAGGCCCAATGGGCGGCAACGCCATGTTCGGCGTGCTCATGCATCTCGCGCGTGCGGATCTGCACCTCCATCGCCCGGCCGTCGGGCCCGAGCACGACGGTGTGCAGGGACTGGTAGCCGTTGGGCTTGGGTTTGGCGATGTAGTCATCGAACTCGCCGGGCACCGGCGTATAGACCTCATGCAGCCGGGCCAGCGCGGCATAGCAATCGGCCACGCTGGCGACGACGACGCGCAGCGCACGCAGGTCGAAGACGCGGTCCAGCGACAGGTCCTTGCCCTGCATCTTCTTGTGGATGCTGTAGAGGTGCTTGGGGCGGCCCTGCACCTCGGCGGCAATGCCCTGACCATAGAGGTCGGCCTGCAGAGCCGCGCGCGCGGCCTCAACACGCTGCTCGCGTTCGACGCGGGTCTCATGCAGGGCGCCGGCCAGGGCTTTGTAGGCCTGCGGCTGCAGGAAGCGGAATGCCAGGTCCTCCAGCTCCCACTTGATCTGCCAGATTCCCAGGCGATTGGCCAGCGGCGCGAACACCGCCTGGGACTCGGCCGCCAGGTCCTGCGGGCAAGGCTGCTTGCTGGCTGCGTACCAACGCAGCGTCTGCAGCCGTGAGGCCAGGCGCAACAGCACGACGCGCAGGTCGCGCGAGAAGGCCAGCAGCATCTTGCGCACGCGCTCGGTCTGTTCGGCGCGCAGGTCGTGCTTCCTGTCGGCCGGCAACTTGGCGTCGCGCGTGGTGCGCTGCAGCTGCACGAGGCGGCGCGTGTGCGTGACGAGGCTGGCATAGCTGTCGCCGAAGGCCTTGGCGACGACCTCCTCCGGCTTGCTGAGGAAGTCAGCCGCATAGACCAGATAGGCCGCGGCCTGCAGCTCCTGTGCGCTGCCCACGGCGCGCAGGATGGCCGCCACGCCGTCGGCGTGAGACAGCGCGTTCTCGCCGGTGTCCAGCAACTCGCCGGCCAGCAGCGGCTCGGCAACGGCGCGGGCACGAACGACCTCGGCATTGGAATGTTCGGCGCCCGCATCCAGCAGCGCGACGATGGGCGCCGTCGCGGCGCCCTCGGGCATCAAGCCGGTCTTCATGAACTGAGGAAATCCCTCACGACGGCAATCTGGTTGGCATGAATCAACGTGGGCGCATGGCCGATGCCGGGCAACTCGACCAGGCGAGCGCTCGGGCCGCGTTGCGTCATGGCGCGCGCCGTCTCGGCACTGAGCAGGTCGGACTCCGCGCCGCGGATCAAGAGCGTCGGGCAGCTCAGCTGGTCATAGGCCGCCCAGAGTGCAGCCTCGCCCGCGGCCACCAGCTCGGGCGTCACGGCCGTGAAGGACAGCGCGATGGCCGGGTCGTAATGCGATTTCCACTCGCCACCCTCCTGGCGGAACAGTGGCTCGGACAGGGCCAGCCATTCCTCGTCGGTGTGCGGGCCGAAGCCCTCGGAGATGCTGCGCAGATAGGCCGCGCCCTCTTCCAGCGATTTGAAACGCATCGCCTTGCCGAGATAGCTGCCGATGCGCTGCAGGGCCTCGATGCGGATGGCCGGGCCGACGTCATTGAGCACCAGGCGGCGGATCGGGCTCGCCAACCCGTCGGGCCGCGGCAACGAAGCCAGGCCCAGGCCGATCAAGCCGCCCATGGAGGTACCGACCCAGTCGACCTGCTCGACATCCAGCCGCGCCAGCAGCGCCACCATGTCGGAGACATAACTCGGAATCTGATAGCCAGCGGGCTGGCGCAACCAGTCGGAGCGGCCGCGGCCGACGACATCGGGGC
>NZ_JBFUMO010000286.1:0-7298 GCF_054049355.1 Roseateles sp. P5_E11
AGGCGACCGTGGCCAAGCCCGGCTGCACGCTGGAAGACGCCATCGAGAACATCGACATCGGCGGCCCGGCCATGGTTCGCAGCGCGGCCAAGAACTGGAAGGACGTGACGGTGCTGACCGACGCGGCCCAGTACGCCGGCGTGCTCGACGAGCTGAAGGCCTACGGCAAGACCAGCGACAAGACACGCTTCGCCTGCTCGGTGGCCGCCTTCAACCGCATCGCCCAGTACGACGCGGCCATCAGCAACTACTTGTCCGCGTTGCAGGAAGACGGCAGCAAGACCGAGTACCCAGCGCAGATGAACGCCACCTTCGTCAAGGTGCAGGACCTGCGCTACGGTGAGAACTCGCACCAGAGTGCGGCCCTCTATCGCGACCTGTTCCCGGCACCTGGGTCGCTGGTCACCGGCAAGCAGCTGCAGGGCAAGGAACTCTCGTACAACAACATCGCCGATGCCGATGCGGCCTGGGAATGCGTGAAGAGCTTTGACACGCCGGCCTGCGTCATCGTCAAGCACGCCAACCCCTGCGGCGTGGCCGTGGCCGGCACCGCGGCCGAGGCCTACAGCAAGGCCTTCAAGACCGACCCCACCAGCGCCTTTGGCGGCATCATCGCCTTCAACCGCGAAGTGGACGGCGCGGCGGCCCAGCTCGTCGCCAAGCAGTTCGTCGAAGTGCTGATGGCTCCCAGCTTCAGCGCCGAGGCGCTGGAGATCTTCAAGGCCAAGGCCAATGTGCGCCTCATGCAGATCGCGCCGCCGCCGGGCGGCCCACGCCCCTGGGACCAGGGCCGCAACGCGGGCGACAGCAAGCGCGTCGGCTCGGGCCTGCTGCTGCAGACCTCTGACAACCATTTCCTGAAGCGCGAAGACCTCAAGGTCGTCACGACGCTGCAGCCCACGGCCCAGCAGCTCGACGACCTGATGTTCGCCTGGACCGTGGCCCAGTACGTGAAGAGCAATGCCATCGTCTTCTGCGGCGGCGGCATGACGCTGGGTGTCGGCGCCGGCCAGATGAGCCGCCTCGACTCGGCCCGCATCGCCTCCATCAAGGCCCAGCATGCGTCCTTGAGCCTGCAGGGCTCGGCCGTGGCCAGCGATGCTTTCTTCCCCTTCCGCGACGGCCTGGATGTGCTGGCCGACGCGGGCGCGAGCTGCGTCATCCAGCCGGGCGGCTCCATGCGCGACGATGAAGTCATCGCGGCGGCCAACGAGCGTGGCATTGCCATGGTGGTCACAGGCGTACGCCATTTCCGCCATTAAAGAGCCCCTCGTCCAAGGAGTACCTTGGCCGGTCCCCCGAGGGGACGGCGATGCTTGCCGGATTGACCGGCAAGCACATCGCCAAGGCGGGCCGGCTCGGGAGCGGCCCAGCGCTCGGCCCGCAAATCCCATGAAATGCCCGTGTCACCTCGGGGACTAGACGCGCGCCTCTAGTCCAGGGCCTCCACCGATGGTGGGGGCCCGTCTTGCGGTTAGCCTCGACGCACTAGATCGAGAACCGGAGACATGCCCATGGACACCGCCCTGCAGGAGCGCCTGCATCTGGCGCTGACGGCGCAACGCCGCGCCTACGAGGCCGACCGCATGCCCTCGTACGAGGTGCGCCGTGACCGCCTGCAACGGCTGCTCAAGATGACGCGCCAGCACGGCGAGGCGATCGCTAGCGCCATGGCCCAGGACTTCGGCCATCGCGCCCGCCAGGAATCGCTGCTGGCCGACATCTTCACCGTCGAGTCCGGCGCCCGCCACGCTATCAAGCATCTGCGCCGCTGGATGAGGACCCGGCGCGTCGCTACGCCGCTGCACTTCCTGCCCGGCCGCAATGTGCTGATGCGCCAACCGCTGGGTGTCGTGGGCATCGTGTCGCCCTGGAACTACCCCTACTACCTGGCGATGGAGCCCGCCGTCGCCGCGCTGGCAGCAGGCAACCGCGTGCTGATCAAGCCCTCGGAGCTGACGCCAGCCACCAGTGAGCTGATGGCGCGCATCGTCGCCGAGCACTTCAAGCCCGAGGAGATGCAGGTCATCACCGGTGACGCCGAAGTGGGCAAGGCTTTCACGACGCTGCCCTTCGACCACCTCTTCTTCACCGGCTCCACCGCCGTGGGCCGCCACGTGGCCCAGGCCGCGGCCAAGAACCTGACGCCGGTGACGCTGGAGCTCGGTGGCAAGTCGCCGGCCGTCGTCGACCGCAGCTGCAACCTCGACCTGACCGCGTCGCGCCTGGCCTTCGGCAAGCTCTTCAACGCCGGCCAGACCTGCGTCGCGCCCGACTACCTGCTGGTGCCCAAGGAGCTGGTCGAGCCGCTGAGCCAGAAGATCCTGGCCGAGATGCGCCGCATGTACCCGCGCATCGCCGGCAATGCCGACTACACCAGCATCGCCACGCCGCGCCACCATGCCCGGCTGCAAGGACTGATTGCCGATGCCGCCGAGCGCGGCGCCCGTGTGCTGCGCAGCCATGACGAGCAGCCCGATCCGCAACAGGACCGCCGCCTGGTGCCGGCCCTGCTGCTGGACGTGCCGGCCGAGGCGACCGTCATGCAGGAAGAAATCTTCGGCCCGCTGCTGCCCATCGTCGGCTACGACAAGGTCGACGAAGCCCTGGCCCACATCAACCGCGGCGACCGCCCGTTGGCGCTGTACTGGTTCGGCACCGACAGCGCTGCGCGCGACCACGTGATGCGCGAGACCCATGCCGGCGGTGTGACCATCAACGACTGCCTGTGGCATCTGGGCCAGGAGGAGCAACCCTTCGGTGGCGTCGGCGCCAGTGGCATGGGCTCGTACCACGGTGAGTGGGGCTTCCGTACCTTCAGCAAGGAGAAGCCGCTGTTCATCCAGTCGCGCTTTGCCGGCACCAAGCTGTTCCARCCGCCTTACGGTGCCACCTTCGAGAAACTCCTTTCGCTGCTGCGACGCATCGCCTGACCATGAACGACCCTCAAGCTTTCGACGAGACCCACGACGTCATCGTCATCGGCGGTGGCTCATCCGGCTCGGCGCTCGCCGGCCGGCTGAGCGAAGACCCCGGCACCCAGGTGCTGGTGCTGGAAGCCGGTGCCGACGTCAGCAACTGGCTGGGGACGGTGCCCACGGGTGCCGTGCTGATGGTGCCCAGCAAGCTGCACAACTACGCCTTCGAGACGGTGCCGCAGCCGGGCCTGAATGGCCGCCGCGGCTATGTGCCGCGCGGCAAGATGCTCGGTGGCTCGTCGGGCATCAACGCGATGGTCTACATCCGCGGCCAGCGCGAGGACTACGACCACTGGGCCGCGCTCGGCAACCCCGGCTGGGGCTGGAGCGATGTACTGCCCCACTTCATCAGGAGCGAGGGCAACGACACCTTCGGCGCCCCGCTGCATGGCCGCGATGGGCCGTTGAAGGTCAGCCAGCTGCGCACTGACAACCCGCTGCAGGCGGCCTGGGTGGCCGCGGGGCGTAAGGCGGGCCACGTCATCAACGCCGACTTCAATGGCGAAACGCAGGAAGGCGTTGGTATCTACCAGGTCACGCAGGACCGCGGCGAGCGTTGCAGTGCGGCCCGCGCCTACCTGCGCCCGCACCTCGGCCGGCCCAACCTGCGCGTGACCGTGCAGGCGCAAGTTCAGCGCATCCTGTTCGACGGCCGCCGCGCGGTGGGCGTGGAGGTGAAGGTGGGCGGCGTGTTGCGTCGGCTGCAGGCCAGGCGTGAGGTCGTGCTGGCGGCGGGCGCCATCCAGTCGCCGCAGCTGCTGATGCTGTCCGGCGTGGGCGATGCGGCGCAACTGCAGGCGCAGGGCATCGCCGTGCTGCACCACCTGCCCGGCGTGGGTGCCAACCTGCAGGACCACCCGGACTTCGTGTTCGGCCTGCGCAGCAGCAGCCTCGACACCTTCGGCCTGTCGCTGCGCGGCGGGTTCGCTTTCTGGCGCGCCGTCCAGCGCTACCGCGCCGAGCGCCGCGGCATGCTGACCAGCAATTTCGCCGAAGGCGGTGGCTTCCTGCGCACCAGCGCCGCGCAGGCGCGGCCGAACATCCAGCTGCACTTCGTCGTCGCCGCCGTGGAGGACCATGCGCGCAAGATGCGCATGGGGCACGGCATGTCCTGCCATGTGTGCCTGCTGCGCCCGCAAAGCCGCGGCACCGTCAGACTGGCCGGTCGCGACGCCGGCACCGCGCCGCTGATCGACCCAGGCTTCTTCCAGCATGCCGACGACATGGCGCAGATGGTGGCCGGCTTCAAGCTCACGCGCGAGCTGCTGCACCAGCCGGCGCTGCGCGCGCACTGGCACACCGAGATGTGGAGCACCGAGACGCACTCCGACGCCGACATCGAAGCCTTGCTGCGCCAGCGCGCCGACACCATCTACCACCCGGTGGGTAGCTGCAAGATGGGCACGGACGCGATGGCCGTGGTGGACGCCGAGCTGCGCGTGCACGGCCTGCAAAGCCTGCGCGTGGTGGATGCGTCCATCATGCCCACGCTGATCAGTGGCAACACCAATGCACCGGCCATGATGATCGGCGAGAAGGCGGCGCAGATGATGCAGGCTGCAGCCCGCCAGCCCGAGATCGTTGCGCAGGCGGCCTGAGCATGATCCTGGAGATCGCGCAGCTCAGGTGCGGCCTGGTCAGGGCGCTGAGTTCGAGAGGGCCTTTGCCGTCGCGCAGGGAATCATCTCGTCCATGCCCGGCTACCTGGGCCATGAGCTCCAGCGCTGCCTGGAGCGCGCCGATCACTACATGCTGCTGGTGCGCTGGGAGAGCGTCGAGCACCACGAGGTAGGCTTTCGCAAGTCCGAGGGCTACCAGGAATGGCGCCGGTTGCTGCACCACTTCTATGACCCCTTCCCGACGGTGCTGCACTACGAGCAGATTTGAAGCCTCGGGATGCGAACATGCGGTTCACGCATGCACAGCCCGCCACAAATCCGCCACGCCACGCCTGAGGACGCTGCCGCGCTCGCGGCCTTCGGCGCCCAGGCCTTCGCCGACACCTACCGTGACCTCAGCGACGCGCAGGAGATCGCCGACTATGTCGCCGAGCACTTCCAGCCCGAGGTCATGGCCGCTGTCATCCAGGACACCGCCTGCACGGTGCTGCTGGCCTGGGTGGACGAGCAGCTCGCCGGCTACGCCATCGTCAAGGTCGAGCCTGCGCCCGATTGCGTGGCGGGCCCGGCCCCCATCCATCTCTGGCGCATCTATCTTGGCGAGGGCTTCATCGGCCGCGGCCTGGGCGCGGCGCTGATGCATGAGGTGCATGCCGTGGCGCGCCGGCGCGGGGCGCAGACCCTGTGGCTGGGTGTCTACGATCGCAATGTGCGAGCCGTGGCCTTCTACGAACGCTTCGGTTTCGCCCAGGTTGGCGGCCAGGAATTCCTGTTCGGCGGCCAGATCTACATCGACCCGGTCTATGCCGCCGCCGTGCGTCCGCCCGAACTGAAGGAGGCCTGCTGATGATTGAAGGTTCCTGCCTGTGCGGCAGTGTGCGCTGGCGTTTCGACGGCCAGCCTGACGGCGCAACCGCCTGCAACTGCACAGCGTGTCGTCGCTATGGCACGCTTTGGGCCTACGACTACGTGGACGAAGGCATCTACATCACCGGCTCTACGCAGGCCTATGTGCGCGGCAAAGCGTTGGAATTCCATTTCTGCCCGACCTGCGGCTGCGTGACGCATTGGCGCGGGCTGAGGCTGGAAGCCGACGGGCGCCGCCGCATTGCCGTGAACCTGCGCCTGGCCGAGCCCGATGTGGTGGCGAGCATCCCGATCGATCACTTCGACGGGTTGGATACCTTTGACGACCTGCCGCGCGACGGGCGCTGCGTGGCGGACTATTGGTTCTAGTCCTACAGGTAAAGCCTTGAAACCGCACGGCTCGTCGCCAGATCAGGGGCGCAAACTGCCGTCTTCCCACGCGCGTGGCGGGTGGGTGATGGTTTGAGGAGTGTTGCGATGAAATTCCCCCGATTCCTGCTGCTGTGCATGGCCCTGCTAGGCACGCTCTGGCTGGGCACCGCCCAGGCGCTGCCTAACGTCGACGAGGTGCAGGCCGCTGCTCAGCGTGGCGACTACGCCGGCGCGGAGAAGATGATGCGCGAGGTTGTTGCGGCCAAGCCCGACAGCCCGCGCGCCCATTACGTGCTGGCCGAGATCCTGGCCCACCAGCGCCAGTTCCCCGAAGCCGCCGAGCACACGCGCCGCGCTCGCGCGCTGGACCCTGCCATCAAGTTCGCCGACGCCGCCAAGTTCAATGCCTTCGAACAGTTGCTGCAGCGTGAGCAGGCCGGGGTGGCGAAGTCCGTCGCGCCGACTGCCGTCAATGCGGCACCGCCGATGCGCGCCGCGCCGGTCGAGCGCAGCGAGAGCGGTGGTGGCGTGTCCCTCTGGCTGCTGATCGGTGGTGCCGTCATCTTCATCTGGCTGGCCATGCGCTGGATGCGCAACCGCACCGCCGCGCAGAGCCAGCAGCCGGCCATGGCGGGTGGTTATGGCCCAGGCGGCTATGGCGCTGGCGCTGGTTATGGGCCTGGCGGCATGCAGGCGCCTGGCTCGGGCGGCCCCGGCATGCTCGGCGTTGGTCTTGGCGTAGCGGGTGGCGTTGCCGCCGGCATGCTGGCCGAGAAGCTGCTCCATGGTGGCCATGACGAACGCAGCGTTGCGCGCGACACCGATACCAGCGGCGGCCTGATCCCCGGCAGCTTTGATTCCGGTGGCTCCAGCAGCGCCGCCGACGAACTGAGCCGCCGCGACGTCGACTTCGGCAGCGGCGACGGTTGGGGTGGCGGCGATGCGGGCGGCGGCGATTTGGGTGGCGGTGGCGGCGGCAGCGACGACTGGTAAGTCCTCACGGGCTGGCGCGGGGGCGGGCCCCGATAATCCCGCCCCATGACGCCAGCCGCTTTCACCGGCCAGTTGCTCTCCTTCATTGCCCGCCTCATCACGGGGGCTCAGGGCCACTGGAAGGGCTGCCCGCCGACGGCGGAGCAGCGCATCTACATCGCCAACCACCAGAGTCACTTCGATCTCGTCCTGATCTGGGCTGCCTTCCCGCATGATCTGCGCGCCACCACGCGCGCCATCGCCGCCCGCGACTACTGGACGACCAGTGCCCTCAAGCGCTGGCTGACCACCTCGGTCTTCAACGCCATCTACGTCAGCCGCGCACGCAGCAAGCCCGACGAGGACCCGCTGGAGCCCCTCGTCGAGGCACTGGCCAACGGCGACTCGCTGGTCATCTTTCCCGAGGGCACGCGGTCCAACAAGGGCAACCCGCAGCCCTTCAAGTCCGGCATCTACCACCTCGCCGAGC
>NZ_JBFUMO010000287.1:0-7270 GCF_054049355.1 Roseateles sp. P5_E11
GTACTGCGCCGAGGTCCGAAGCGAGATCGGCGACAAGCTGTGGTCCTCGATGTTTGAGGGGCGCAAACGGTTGCTGACGATYTGCGATTTCCCGATCGAGTGGCTCCCTGTGTGCGGCCTGCCGGCGATGTTTCGATGCGAGATGTCCCGCGTACCTTCGACGCCCGGGAACGTGACGGCGCAAGTGGCGTTGACGCATCCGAGAACCGTCGTTCCGAGATCAGCGTTGGATCACGTCCTCGTGATTAGGTCGTTCGGGGCTGAGGATCCGATCCGCGATCATCTGAAGCTGGCGGTCGATCGCTTCGATTTGGGTGCGTTGAGGGTGGACTACGTTGACGTGTCAACGCGTGACGAGCTCGTCGATGCGATGAATGGGTACGGCGGCGCTCTCCTGATCTTCGACTGCCATGGCAACCACGGCGGGAAGACCGAGCACGCCTGGCTGCAGATCGGCAAGGAGCGAGTCGATGTGTGGGATCTCAAGCATGCTGCACGCATGGCGCCAGTGGTTGTCCTGGCGGCATGTAGTACCCACCCTCTGAATGGCTCGCACGCATCCGTGGCCAACGGCTTCCTGGCCAATGGTGTCCAGGCTGTCCTCGGTACCTATGCCCCCGTCGACGCGACGCACGCTGCTGTCCTCGTGGCCAGGCTGCTGTATCGCATCTCTGCCTACCTACCAATGGTCACCAAGCACCGCCCGCTCTCCTGGCGCGAGATCGTCGGGACGTTCTTTCGCATGTCGTACACCAGCGATGTGTTGATGGATCTCCACTGGGCACGCAAAGCTATCGACGAGGCGCAGTTTCGTCAACTACATGGCGATGCCAATATGGCTATCAATGCCGGCGATGACAGTTGGTTCGAGAAGCTCCAAGAAGGCGTCAAGCAGGCTGCTTCCATGAACGATGCAGAACTCCGAGCAGTATGGGCTGCGCGCTATCAGTTCGTTGAGACCATGCTCTTTGGTCAACTCGGCCGGCCGGAGAACATCACTATCGTGAGCGACGAGGTCTACTTTGAGCGGTCCAGTGTGGACGGAGCGGAGGCATCTGAAGCGCCGAGCGTTGCATGAGGCGACTCGCACGCGACAGGCTCGTACTGCTCACGCCGTAGCCCTTGCGGATGCGGTCCTGCTGCCCTATGCCGCAACCTTTCTGAAGGTGATCGATACCCGTCGTCCACGGGGCACCCCGTGCTCTGTGAGGCGCTCCGGAATCTCGTGCTGCCACACGCTGCGAGCCTCTTGATCGAGCACCGCGGCGCTGCATCGAGGAAGCTGCTGGACGAATCGCACGGTCTCCTCACCAAGCTTTCGCGTGAACACCATGTCCCACGTCTCAAGCAGGCTGATCGTCACGACGGGGCCTCGGAAGCATTCACGGCAGTCGATGTGCTTTGTGATTCCTTGCGCGCCGTCGTAGTTGTTGACGATCACTTGATCGGGCACCTCGGAGACAACTTCCAGGTCGTGCAGACGCACGGCCAAGCGCTGAGCCCAATCGGGCAGGGGACCTAGGTAGTTGTCGTGGACGACTTGGCGCGCTTTGTAGTCGTAGCGCCAGCCGTAGTGCTGAACGCGGCGCTTCATCGATCGGTCCCATTCGAGCGAATCGATGATGGCGATGAGGTCAGCCTCCTCGACGTAGGTGATGAAGTCTGGCAACAGCTGCAGTCCAGCTGGAGGTTCGTTGCTCTTCGTGGCGTTCGTACGTGTCAACGCACGCTTTGCTGGTTGCTTCTTCGCTACGACCTTCGCGAGCCCCAGCTTTCCGGCAAGTACCGCACTTGAGTGATCGCTATCGCTGGGAGTCTCGACACTTGGGCGTTTTAGGCGACGAGCAATCGCAGCGGTGGCCAACCACCTCTTGAAGCGATGAATATTCAGCCGGTGCTCAATGGTGAGGCCGTGACCCAGCGGCAGCTCTACTCGGCCAGTAACAGTCAAAGTCCGCTCCTTCGCTACGGCCTTCACTGTCCCACTGCCCAAGAACTGAATCCTCGCGTCGGAGATTGCGACGACCTGCTCGAGTGCCTCCGGACACTCTTCCTGAGCGAGCGTTCTAGCTTCGTCTTGAATCGTTGGATGATCGAACGATGCCCGGTACCAACTGCCTCGAGTGCCGAGCTTGTGCTCTGCCCACGRCTTTGCATCGGCGGTCATGACGATGGCGCTGGTATCAACGTGCCATCCAACAACATCAGGGGTAAGGCTGTGCCACGGGCCAGAGCCATCGCTACAAGCGTGCTGCCAAGTCTTGAGAGCCATCAGCCTTCGACACTCCTGGGTTCCTCGGAGCTCTTTTGGCAATGACTTAAACCCCTGGAGGTAGCCGGCGAGTGTCATGCCCGTCCACCAAACGACAGGTGGAATCGATGACCAGTCTTCGCGCCAGCCAATGAACCGGTCCGGAGAAGGTCGAAGGAGCAGCAATTGCAGCGTCAGAGCAAGGAAGTCATCGTGCGAGCCGACGTCCTCGATGGTTCCCCGATCTTCAAGGAGTGACATCGCGCCTTCAAAGAGCCTCGCAAGGCGCTCTTCGTCCTCGCCGAGCCTTCTTGCGTGCTCACAGATGTCCTCAAGGATGGTTCTTGCACGCCACTCCTGCAGTCTTCCCCGCCGAGAGAACTCGGCGACGATGGCCCTCCAAAGCGCTGGCGGCTCTTCCTGCTCCATCCTGTAGGACCAGAGCGCTGCTCGCAACCACGGCGCTCGCAAGTGTTCCGCGTGCTCAGGTTTCGAGACACCGTTGCGGACCAGGTCGCAGAACAGATCGATCCATGGGTCGATCGCTGGCACGGCAAAGGCAGCCATCGCTGCCGCGCCGCGCAATGCATCCCAGTTGGTCGGAGGCTGCCAAGGGCTGTTACCTGGAGGTGCTTCGCGTGGCGGGGCAACTTGCGAGAGCGAGCCGACCTCGAAAGGCTGAGTGGGGACCTCTATGTCCGCAAAGTTCCGCGCAAGCGCTAGAAGCTTTGACCGCACAGCGTCGGTGCCGACATGGAAGTGATCCACCGCAAATGCTGGGAGCGGACCACTCCAGGCGACGATGGTGTCGGCGCTTCGGACTCCCCTCAGCGTGGTCTCGCACCATTGACCATCTCTCCAGGCCATGACTGTGTAATCCGGGAGGGCCTCAGCATCGAACCATACCGCGACGCCCGCGGCATCAGGGGAGAGCGTGCCACAGGCGAGCTCGGTGCCCAACACCATTTGCCCGGAAGACTGGACAAGCCACTCGCTGCTCAGGAACTGCAGAAATGCGTCTTGGTCCAGGACGAGGCCGAGCAGGCTCGTCCCCTTTGGGCGGAGCTGTTCAGAGGCCGGTTCAAGGAGGTCCAGCTGGTCGCCGGAAGTCGCGCTCATCGATCAAGGACGGGAGGAGGAGGGAGATCAGCCAATTGTGCCGCCGACAGGTCTTCCGGACCGTTGACCAGGAACAAGCTGTCCCGGGCACGTGCGCAGAGCATGTAGAGGCGCCTCTGCTGGACCGCCTCGACCATGGGCAGCGAGCGTTCCAGATCCTGCAGGAACACGGTATCGAACTCAAGCCCGATGGCCGACTCGCCCGAAATCACGGTCACCCCAGGATCGCGCAGGCAGATGGCGTCCTCGGCATGCGCGCCGGCATTGTTCTCGTACATGTCCACGCGGGCGTTTGGAAGGAGATCCCTGAGGAGGCCGTACACGGTGTTGATGTCGTCGACGCGAAAGACGATGACGCCGATCGAGCCGCCGCGGTTCCTGAAGCGGATGCTGACCGTCTGGGCGAGCTGTTCCCAGCTGCCGACCTGGATCAGCCGAGGCGTGTCATTCGAGCGTCCGCGTTGCGCCGGCAGAACAGGGATGGTCCGGTTTTGATGGAAGCGCTCGACCAGGTCCGCAATCTCCTGGGTGTTGCGATGGTTGATCGTGAGCGGAAGGACTTCCGCGAAACCGGCATCGAGCAGGTCCGCGACATGGCAGCCGCCACCTTCGGTAGATTGGTTCTCGTCGGCAAACACTGAGACCGCCCGCGCCCCGAAGCGCCTCGCCCAGACGAAGAAGTCCTTCGGGAGGTTCTGACCCTCATCAATAACGAGGTGATCGATCGTCGGTTGTACGTTGGCGGCCTCGTACTCGCGCAGCACTTGCGACCAGATGAAGTTGTACGGCGACCACTGAGGGATATGGCGTCCTAAGGTGTCCCGATAGTGGTGCCAGACCAGGTAGTGCATCGTCGTGCTGTTGACGGGGGCGTTTCCTTGGTCCTGGGAGATTTGTGTCGCCAGCGCGGCGAGCAGGCGGTTCTTGGTCACCACGGTCACCCGACGCCCGTACTCGGGGCCGGCCAGCACATTTGCCTTCCACAGGGCCACGGACGTCTTGCCGGACCCCGGCGGGCCGACCACCAGGATGGACCGGTCCGGGTCTTCCATGAAGATCCGCCGCTGCTCGGCGAGTAGATCGTTGAAGCTTGGAAGTCTCATGGCCTGAAAGCGCTGAGCGGCATGGGAAGTGGGGCCCGGGTGAACAAGGCGTAGTGGATGTGGCGAGGCTTGTCACCGTCGGTGAGCAGCTCGGTGTCCACCACCTCGCACTTGAAGCCAGCGGCGCAGAGGCGGGCCTCCAGTTCAGGGAATGCGGCGCGCCTGTCGTCCACGGCTGAGTTTGTGTAGAGGATGGCCACTGGGCCAGGCCCGATCCGGCCGCAGGCGTCGATAATCTGGCGCACGATCACCTCGACGTTCAGCGACTTGCTGGCCAGCAGATACGACAGCACGACAACCGTCCAGCCCAGTCTCGGGGCGCCAAAGTCAATGGCGTCAGCCGAGTGGCTGAACGCCACGGATGTCTGCGGGTTGAGCCCGCCCTCCGCCCTGACCGCGTCGGCCAGTTCAGCGCCGAAGGCGCACATCTGGTTGGAGGTGTCGACGCCGTAGTAGCGAAACGGGACCTCGTCACCCGCCACATTCGCGAGCGCCAGCCCCGCTGTGAACGGCCCACAGCCGATGTCCAGCATGGTTGCCCCGTTCAGGTGTCGGGGATCGTTCGCCAGTTTCGAGAAGGCGTGGATGAGCTCGGGTACGTGACCCTTCTGGTTGAAGAGTGCATACAGCATCACGCGATCACGGGCCGACAGATCTTCGATCRGCTCGTCGAAATTGGCCTGGCCGCCGCCGATGGCGTGGTCGAAAATCCAGCCGCTCGACCTGCCGAGACGCATGCGGTTTTGACGCGTCTCTCGTGGGTCGGCATTGAGCGGGTCGACGATGCGCGCACGACGCACGACGTCGTACCACGGGCGGAATGTGATCACGCTGCCTCCCCACCATTGTTTTCGCCAAATATACGACGGCGGCCGCGGCGGCCCCAGGGCGGCGTGGCGTTAGGTCTACAGGGCCTTTACCTGTGGCTGGCGCCGGCCGGACTGACGCATTCGTCAAACCGCGAGTCCATCCTGGAAGGTGGTGGGAGCATTGGCATCGGCTCCTCTTGTGCGAGCCATTGCCACCGTACTTCGTCTGCAGGTCGTGAAGGGTGACAAGCAGATGGGTGTGCCGCCTGCTCGGATGTGATGCAGAGCAGCGGCGCCGTGTTCCCGCAGTCCAGGAGGGTGGCCGCGGCCAAGGGGACCTCGGCACGCAGGTCATACCGCAGGCCCTTCAGGAAGCATCGCTCGTCCGCAATGAGGCGCTCGATCAGCATCTTCTCGAAGGCGCTTTCCACGGGTATCCAATCGCGTGTGGCGGGCATGAGCGACACCTCGCCGAGCAGCGGCACGCCTGAGGCCGTGAGGGAGAATGTCCCGATCACCACCATGCGGATATCGTCGGACGCCCCCCATAGGGCCAGTTGCCGCTCGAATCGTCGTCCGACCTGCCGAAAGAGCCGCTCGTCCAGCATGAATCCGAGGTCCGGGGCGTGCTTCACCGTGGCCTTGTAGCCATGTCGGGCGGAGGCCAGCTCCTTCAGTTCAGCGACAAGGAGCATGCGGGGGTGGGCGATGCTCGGGCCCTCGGTGACCGCTGCCCACTGGGCGGACCTGCGCGCGCGAATGCCTTCCCACTGGTCGGCAGCAAAGGGCTCGGGCACGTACAGCCGGTCCTGCAGCACCTGCCCGTTGGCGGTGTGGCTGGACGTGGCCTCCCGAAGGCGTCGACGCACCACGCCCCACGATCGCTTGCCCGCAAACCCCGGCTGCCAGCGGGTCAGTCCAGCCTGGTCCCAGAGATAGTGCAGGAGTCCCCTCAAGGAAAGTCGGCTGCCGCGGCTTCTCGCAGTTGACGCTTCCGCCTCAAAGCTTGGCACCGCTGAACGCCCCGCACCATGGGACAGTGAGAAATCCAGGCGCAGCGCGGTCAAGCCGGTCCCGGGATCCTCGCGAATGGCGAGCCCCAGCATCAGACCTCGGCCGGATGCTTCCGTGGATCCCTCGTAGGACGGGCACCCGGGAGCGTGTTGCGATCCGGTCTCCGGCATTCGCTTGACGATGTAGCCATCGCCCAGCTTGGCCACGTACATCTCGACGCCTTCCGGTCGGCACAAGCAGCGGGGCCGACGGCGCGCCGCATAGGCCTGCGCGACAGCGTCAGCAAAGCCCGGGGCATCGGGCTGCAAGCGGGTGCCAAAGATCTCGAGCGGCTGGGCCTCGAAATCTTGGTAGTGCGCCACCGCTACCATGCCGCGCTCCTACCGCGCCGGCGCTGGCGCAGTGCGCTCACGTGGCCGGCTGACTTCAGGCGCCGCTATGGCCACCTTCCTCTGGCTGGCGGCTGCTGGGTCGTAGAGCTTTACCTTAGGGGCGGCGCCCGCGCGGGACCGTTGCGCGAGCTTCTCGGCGGCGGCTGCGAGGATGTCCCTGCGCTGCGCTTCCGGGATCTGCTTCGCGACCAGGACCGCTTCGATGGCTGCGACGACCGCCTTTCGCGCGCCGCCGCCACGGCCTGACGCCTTGTCGGTGCCCTTCGAGGTGCCTGCCTGGGCGGCATCGCGCGCCGGTTCCACCCGGTTGACCATCCGGGCCTCGCGTTCACGCTTGAGCACGTCCAGGTCGCCGGGGTTCGGCTCATAGCCGACCGCCTTCACGCCCCGCACGGTGGCTTCCAGCCAGACCATGCGACGGAAATCCTCGCTGCCGGACACGCGCAGGCCCTTCCAGCTGCGTGCCTGCGCGACGTCCACCATGGATCTGGCGACCGAGGGGCTGTTGGTTTCCGTGGCCAGCCGGAATGTCGACTCGGTGAAGGCCACCCGCGTGCTGTCTCCGCGGAATCGATATTCGGT
>NZ_JBFUMO010000288.1:0-7232 GCF_054049355.1 Roseateles sp. P5_E11
CCATTGGCCCCTGCGGTGATCACCACCGGCGCGAGCGTCCAGTTGAAGGCGCCCGTACTCGTATGGTTGGCGACGACCGGGCAGCCGAGTGTGGGCAAGGAGAGCTCGTCGATGAGGCCATAGCCGGCCATCTGGATTTCGCGCTGCAGGGTGTACAGCCCCAGGGCGCCGTTGACCTGGGCATCGGCACCACCGGTCGTCACGCGCTTCTGCCCTTCGGCGAAGGACAGCACCTGGGCGGTGACCAGCACGACGACCAGGCCCAGCAGCAGCCCGATCATCAGCTCGATGAGCGTCGCGCCGCGCACGGCCGCCCGGCGGGGGGTCAGTTTGGAATTCAAGACCATCACGGCAGCGGCCCTCAGTTGATGGACGAGGCCATCGTGAATCGATTGGTCGACTCACCAGCCGCCGTCCAGCGGATCTCGATGGACACCGCCCCCGTGGCCGCCACGGTCACCGTGGACTCGCCGTTGGGGAGTCGGGCCGCCACGCGGGCCTGCCAGTCCTGACAGGCAGCCCCGCAACTGGCCGTGGCGTAGGCGTTGAGGCCGGTGCGGTTGGTCCACATCTCGCCGAGCAACTGCTGGGCGAGGAAGGCCGCCTCGGCCCGGAAGGTGGCGGACGTCTGGGCGCGCGTCATGGCCCCTTGCAGCCCGACGACGCCCAGCACGCCCATCGCGCAGATCAGCAGCGCGACCAGGGCTTCGAGCATCGCAAAGCCGGTGTGCTGGCTGCGGCCAGCCTTCAGGTTCGAGCTTGCTTTCATGCCTTGGACTCCATGATGCAGCGGGTCAGCATTTGCGCGGATCACTGCTGGCGGTGACCTTGGGCTCGCACATGCGGATGGCGCCGCCGGTCCCGACGACGATGCGCAGCGCGCGGAAGTCATCGCCAGGGACGTTGTTGTCGATGTTCAGCGTGGTCAGCGTGGCCGCGGGCGACATGTCCACAGCGCGGCCGAAGCCGTTGAAGACCACGGTGTCCGCGTCTTTGCTGGCGACATCGTCCCCATGCACCACGAYCGATTGGCTGCCGCTGCCGGTGGCATGCTTGTCCAGGATGCGGGGCTCGGTCGTGTCGCTGACTGCGGTCGCGCACTTACCAGCCGGGTCGTCAAGGCTGACCACCCACGACATGCCGTCCTCTCCAACCGAGCAGCTGTTGTCCATCACCGCCGAGTTGCTCAGGCGTACGAGCGAGAAGCGCACATTGGTGTTGCGCCGCATCGCCTCGGCGCGAGCGCGCTGCAGGCCAGTCTGYAGGGACGTGGCCACGCTGCGGATCTGGGTGTTGCGTATCCAGGCGCTGGCGCTGGGCATCACGGCCATGAGCAGCAACGCCATCAAGGCGACCACCACCACCAGCTCGATCAAGGTAACGCCCCTCAGGGCCGGCCGCTTCATGTTCACCTCAGCACTCGCTGCCCTTGGCGAGCCAGCAGTTCTTGCCGGTCACGGCCGCACCCTTGAAGGTGGTCGTGGCCTGCACGTTGGATTGGTTGATGGTGTACACATGCCCCACCGACGCCGTGCCTGTCTTGCCGGTGGCGGTGATGGTGTAGCTCTGAGCGCTGATCAGGCTGCAGGCATAGGTGAAGTTCTTGGCACCGTTGGGAACGAAGGTCTTCCAACTCGGGGCGGCGGCGGCGTCGACGCAGGTCGTGGTCCCGTAGTTGCGGTTGTCCTGGTAGTACTGTTCCATCTTGATCCGGTAGTCCGCCAGCTGCGAGAAGCTTTCGGACAGGGAGCCGCGGCGCACGTAGTCCTTGTATTGCGGGACAGCCACCGCTGCCAGGATGCCCACAATGGCCACCGCGATCATGAGCTCGATCAGCGTGAAGCCACGTTGAACCTGAGGAGACGCGAATTGGGACATGGGCAGTTCCTGTGGAGCGGCGACGAGGCGATGAGCGCCGGGTAGAAGGACCATCAAGTGGTCGTTTCGGGGCATTCTGCGGCAGCGCCGGCGTGAATGTCGTGCAAAACTGCGCACCTCGACACTGCTTCTCGACGGGCGTCCATGCCGCCGCGACGAACGGCATGCCCCCGTAAGTAATTGCTACGGCGCCATGAAAAACGCGACCCGGAGGTCGCGTTGCAGGAGGCGAGGCGGCGTGCTCAGCGCGGCAGCGTCGTCGAACCCATCAGGTATTCATCCACCGCACGCGCGGCCTGGCGGCCTTCGCGGATGGCCCACACCACCAGGCTCTGGCCGCGGCGCATGTCGMCGGCGGTGAAGACCTTGTCGACATTGGTCTTGTAGGCGCTGGCACCTTCGGTCGAGGCCTTGCCGTTGCCACGCGCATCCTTGTCGACGCCGAAGGCCTCCAGGATGGTGGCGACCGGCGACACGAAGCCCATCGCCAGGAAGGCCATGTCGGCCTTGAGGATCTGCTCGCTGCCTTCGACCTCGGTCATCTTGCCGCCCTGCCATTGCAGGCGCACGGTCTTGACGCCGGTCAGCTTGCCCTTCTCACCGATGAATTCCTTGGTGGCGATGGCGAACTCGCGCTCGCAACCTTCTTCATGGCTGGACGAGGTGCGCAGCTTGATCGGCCAGTAGGGCCAGGTCAGCGGGCGGTCTTCCACTTCGGGCGGCTGGGGCAACAGCTCGAACTGCGTGACGCTCTTGGCGCCGTGGCGGTTGCTCGTTCCGACGCAATCGCTGCCGGTGTCGCCGCCACCGATGACGATGACGTGCTTGCCGTCGGCGCGCAACTGGTTCTTCAGCTTGTCGCCAGCGTTGATCTTGTTCTGCTGCGGCAGGAATTCCATCGCGAAGTGCACGCCGGACAGCTCCCGGCCCGGCACGGGCAGGTCGCGCGACTGCTCGGCGCCGCCGGTCAGCACGATGGCGTCGAACTGGCTCTTCAGTTCGTCGGCGCCGATCGTTTCCTTGGCCCAGTTGGTGACCTTGCTGCCTTCGGGCAGGGCGGCGACCATCACGCCGGTGCGGAACTCGACGCCCTCGGCCTTCATCTGCTCGACGCGGCGGTCGATGTGGGACTTCTCCATCTTGAAGTCCGGGATGCCGTAGCGCAGCAGGCCGCCGACTCGGTCGTTCTTCTCGAAGACGGTGACGCTATGGCCGACGCGGGCCAGCTGCTGCGCCGCCGCGAGACCGGCCGGGCCGGCGCCAACGACGGCCACCTTCTTGCCGGTCCGCACCTTGGCCGGCTGGGCCGTGACCCAGCCCTCGGCCCAGGCGCGGTCAATGATGGCGTGCTCGATGGACTTGATGCCCACCGCGTCGTCATTGACGTTCAGCGTGCAGGCCGCCTCGCAGGGCGCGGGGCAGATGCGGCCGGTGAACTCGGGGAAGTTGTTGGTGCTGTGCAGCACGACGATGGCGTTCTTCCAGTCCTCCGGCCGGCCCTTGTAGACCAGGTCGTTGAAGTCCGGGATGACGTTGTTGACCGGGCAGCCGCTGTTGCAGAACGGCGTGCCGCAGTCCATGCAGCGCGCGCCCTGCTGCTTCGCCTGCTCGACGTTCAGGCCGATGACGAATTCCTTGTAGTTCTTGACGCGGGCGGGCGCGGGCTCGTAGCCCTCTTCCAGACGCTCGTATTCCATGAAGCCGGTGACTTTTCCCATGCTCCCTCTCCTCAGGCCTTGGCGGTGACGGCTTCAGGCGCCTTGGCCTGAGCGATGGTTTGTGCGGCTTCCTTGGCGGCGTTGATCTCGCCCAGCGCGCGGCGGTATTCGTTCGGGAACACCTTGATGAACTTGCCGCGCGATTCGGCCCAGTGGTCGAGGATGTCGCGGGCGCGCTGGCTGCCGGTCCAGCGGTGGTGGTCCTCCAGCAGCTTCTTCAGGATGGCCTCGTCGGTCTGGGCCTCGCGGTCCACGCCGTCGACACCCTTGGTGCGGTGCCAGATGGCCTTGTCGACGCTGGCTTCCTGCTCCTGCGCCGTGGCGAGCTTCTCCAGCGACACCATGCTGGTGTTGCAGCGCTTGGCGAAGTGGCCGTCCTCATCAAACACGTAGGCGATGCCGCCGCTCATGCCGGCTGCGAAGTTGCGGCCGGTCTTGCCGAGCACGGCGACGGTGCCGCCGGTCATGTACTCGCAGCCATGGTCGCCCGTGCCCTCGACGACGGCCGTGGCGCCCGACAGGCGCACCGCGAAGCGCTCGCCGGCGACGCCACGGAAGAAGGCCTCGCCGCGCGTCGCGCCATACAGCGCGGTGTTGCCGACGATGATGTTCTTGGTCGCGTCGCCGCGGAAGTCGATGCTGGGGCGCACGACGATGCGGCCGCCCGACATGCCCTTGCCGGTGTAGTCGTTGGCGTCACCGATCAGGTAGAAGGTGATGCCATGCGCCAGGAAGGCGCCGAAGCTCTGGCCGCCGGTGCCTTCCATCTGGATGAAGATGGTGTGGTCGGGCAGGCCCTCGGGCTTGCGGCGGATCAGCTCGCCGGACAGGCGTGCACCCACCGAGCGGCGCACGTTGCTGACCTCCTGCATGAACTGCACCTTCTCGCCCTTCTCGAAGGCGGGCAGGCACTTCTCGATCAGCTTGACGTCCAGTGCGCGCTCCAGGCCATGGTCCTGCACATCGTTGTGGATGCGGGCCACGTCGGCCGGGACGTTGGGGCGGTGGAAGATGCGGGCGAAGTCCAGGCCCTTGGCCTTCCAGTGCGAGACGGCCTTCTTGGTGTCCAGCCAATCACTGCGACCAATCAGTTCGTCGAACTTGCGCACGCCCAGCTGGGCCATGATCTGGCGCGCTTCCTCGGCAACGAAGAAGAAGTAGTTGACGACGTGCTCGGGGCGGCCGGTGAACTTCTTGCGCAGCACCGGGTCCTGCGTGGCCACACCCACAGGGCAGGTGTTCAGGTGGCACTTGCGCATCATGATGCAGCCCTCGGCCACCAGCGGTGCGGTGGCGAAGCCGAACTCGTCGGCGCCCAGCAGCGCGCCGATGACGACGTCGCGGCCGGTCTTCATCTGGCCGTCGGCCTGCACGCGCACGCGGCCGCGCAGGCGGTTCAGCACCAGGGTCTGCTGCGCCTCGGCCAGGCCCAGCTCCCACGGCGTGCCGCAGTGCTTGATGGAGCTCCATGGCGACGCGCCCGTGCCGCCGTCATGGCCGGCGATGACGATGTGGTCGGCCTTGCACTTGGCCACGCCGGTGGCCACCGTGCCCACGCCGACTTCGGACACCAGCTTGACCGACACGTCCGCCTTCGGGTTGACGTTCTTCAGGTCGTGGATGAGCTGGGCCAGGTCCTCGATGGAGTAGATGTCATGGTGGGGCGGCGGGCTGATGAGGCCCACGCCCGGCACCGAGTGGCGCAGCATGCCGATGTACTCGGACACCTTGCCGCCGGGCAGCTGGCCGCCCTCGCCGGGCTTGGCGCCCTGGGCCATCTTGATCTGGATCTGGTCGGCGCTGACCAGGTACTCGGTCGTCACGCCGAAGCGGCCCGAGGCCACCTGCTTGATCTTGGAGCGCAGGCTGTCGTTTTCCTTCAGCTCGTAGTCGACGGCGATGACCTTGCCGTCGATCACGTCGCTGATCTTGGTACCAGCGGTGATCTTGATGCCCTTGAGCTCGTTGCGGTAGCGGGCCGGGTCTTCGCCGCCCTCGCCCGTGTTGCTCTTGCCGCCGATGCGGTTCATCGCGACGGCCAGCGTGGCGTGGGCCTCGGTGGAGATGGAGCCCAGCGACATGGCGCCGGTGGCGAAGCGCTTGACGATGTCGGCAGCCGACTCGACCTCTTCCAGCGGCACGGCCTTGGTCGGGTCGAACTTGAACTCGAACAGGCCGCGCAGCGTCATGTGGCGCTTGCTCTGATCGTTGATGAGCTGGGCGTAGTCCTTGTAGGTTTCGAACTTGCCCGAGCGCGCCGCGTGCTGCAGCTTGGCGATGGCGTCGGGCGTCCACATATGCTCTTCGCCGCGGGTGCGCCAGGCGTATTCGCCGCCAGTCTCCAGCATGCTGTCCAGCAGCGGGTCGTCGCTGAAGGCCGCCTCATGCATGCGGATGGCCTCCTCGGCCACCTCGAACACGCCGATGCCGCCCACCTGCGTGGCGGTGCCGCGGAAGTACTTCTCGACGAAGTCCGGCTTCAGGCCGATGGCCTCGAAGATCTGCGCGCCGCAGTAGGACATGTAGGTCGAGATGCCCATCTTGGACATGATCTTGGACAGACCCTTGCCCACGGCCTTGATGTAGTTGTAGCGGGCCTGTTCGGCGGTCAGCTTGGGCGGCAGCTCGTCCTTCATGGCCTCGAGCGTTTCCAGCGCGAGGTAGGGGTGGACGGCTTCGGCGCCATACCCGGCCAGCACGGCGAAGTGGTGCACCTCGCGGGCGGTGCCGGTCTCGACGACCAGGCCGGCCGTCGTGCGCAGGCCTTCACGCACCAGATGGTGGTGGACGGCGGACAGGGCCAGCAGCGCGGGAATCGCGATGCGGTCCTGGCTCAGATGGCGGTCCGTGATGATGAGGATGTTGTGACCGGTCTTGATGGCGTCAACCGCCGAGGCGCACAGCGAGGCGAGCTGCGCTTCCACGCCGGCGCGGCCCCAGTCACGCGGGTAGGTGATGTCCAGCTCACTGGGCTTGAACTTGCCGTTGGTGGGCTTCTCGATGCCGCGCAGGCGCGCCATGTCGTCGAAGTCGAGGATGGGCTGGCTGACTTCCAGGCGCATCGGCGGGTTGATGGCGTTGATGTCCAGCAGGTTCGGCTTCGGGCCGATGAAGCTGTTCAGCGACATCACGATGTTCTCGCGGATCGGGTCGATCGGCGGGTTCGTGAYCTGGGCAAAGAGCTGCTTGAAGTAGTTGTAGAGCGGCTTGTTCTKGCCCGACAGCACCGCGAGCGGCGAGTCGTTGCCCATGGAGCCGATGCCCTCCTCGCCATTGGCGGCCATGGGGGCGAGCAGGAACTTGATGTCTTCCTGCGTGGTGCCGAAGGCCTGCTGGCGGTCCAGCAACGTCGTCGTGAAGCCGGGGCGGGCCGTGTCGGGCACGGCGATGTCGTCCAGCTTGACGCGAACGTTCTCGATCCACTGGCGGTACGGGCGTGCGTTGGCGAACTGGTTCTTCAGTTCCTCGTCGTCGACGATGCGGCCCTGCTCCAGGTCGATGAGGAACATCTTGCCGGGCTGCAGACGCCACTTCTTGACGATCTTGGCCTCGGGGATGGGCAGCACGCCGGACTCGGAAGCCATGACGACGAGGTCGTCGTCGGTGATGCAGTAGCGGGCCGGACGCAGGCCGTTG
>NZ_JBFUMO010000289.1:0-7231 GCF_054049355.1 Roseateles sp. P5_E11
GTGCCGATCTCTTCAAGAAGCTGGAACCCAAGGGCATCAAGGGCCTGGCCTACTGGGACAACGGCTTCCACATCATGAGCGCCAACAAGCCGCTGCACAACGTGGCGGACTTCAAGGGCATGAAGATGCGCATCCAGTCCAGCAAGGTGCTGGACGCGCAGATGCGCGCCCTGGGCGCCATCCCGCAGGTGATGGCCTTCTCCGAGCTCTACCAGGCACTGCAGACCGGTGTGGTGGACGGCACCGAAGGCGTGCCGAGCAACTTCTACACGCAGAAGATCTTCGAAGTGCAAAAGCACATGACGATGTCCAATCACGGCCACCTGGCCTATGCGGTCATCGTCAACAAGAAGTTCTGGGACGGCCTGCCGGCGGACATCCGCACCCAGCTGGAAGCGGCCATCAAGGAAGCCACGACCTATGCCAACGCCATCGCCAGCACCGAGAACGGCCGCGCGCTGGAAGGCATCAAGGCCAGCGGCAAGGTGACCATCTACACGCCGACGCCCGCCGAGACCAACGAGTGGAAGAAGGCGCTGATGCCCGTCCACAAGGAGATGGAATCGCGCGTCGGCAAGGCCACCATCGAGGCCGCCTACAAGACGGCTGGCTTCGTCGCGCCGAAATAAGCCCCCCCGTACCGGCTGACGCCGGCCCCCCAGGGGGCAAGCCAGCGGCCTGGCAAAGCCAGTTCCGCGGCTTCGCTCGGTCAATACACCGCCTGGCGTGCGCCGGAAGCGGTTGGAGAAACTCATGTTGAACAAAGCGCTCAATCATCTGGAGGAGTGGATGATCTCCTTCCTGATGGCCGCGGCGACGCTGGTGATCTTTTTCGCCGTCGTACACCGCTACCTGGCCGGGCTGCCCTATATCCAGGACATCGCCCTCAAGATCCACGTGAGCTGGGCCCAGGAGCTCTGCATCATCCTGTTCGTGTGGATGTGCAAGTTCGGCGCGGCCTATGGCGTGCGCACCGGCATCCACGTCGGCGTGGACGTCATCATCAACCGCATGTCGCCCGCCAACCGCGGCCGCTTCGTCATCTTCGGCCTGCTGGCCGGCGCGCTGTTCACCGGCGCCATCGCGGTGCTGGGCGGCACCTTCGTCTGGGACAACGGCGCCCACCACGCCTTCCTGGACCTCATCGGCCAGCCGCGCGAGGACGTCTACGAAGGCCCGACGACGCCTGACCTGGAATGGCCGACCTGGATGGTCTATTCGGCCATCCCGCTCGGTTCGGCGCTGATGTGCTATCGCTTCCTGCAGGTCTGCTGGACCTTCCACAAGACCGGCGAACTGCCCAAGCATGACGAGTCCCACGTCGAGGGCGTGGATGAACAGACCCCGCTGGAAGTGGAGGCCCGCAAATGAATGCACTCATCATCTTCAGCCTGCTGCTGGCGCTGATGCTGACCGGCATGCCGATCAGCATCTCGCTCGGCCTCACCGTGATGACCTTCATCGTCACGATGACCCAGGTCCCCATCGAATCGGTCGCCCTGAAGCTGTTCACGGGCATCGAGAAGTGGGAAATCATGGCCGTGCCCTTCTTCATCCTGGCCGRCAACTTCCTGACCCACGGCGGTGTCRCGCGGCGGATGATCAACTTCGCCACGTCGATGGTGGGGCATTTCCACGGCGGCCTGGCGCTGGCGTCCATCCTGGCCTGCTCGATGTTCGCGCTGGTCTGCGGCTCCTCGGTCGCGACGGTCGTGGCCATCGGCTCCATCGTGTTGCCGGCCATGGTGGCTCACGGCTACCCGATGCGCTTCGGCGCCGGCGTCATCATCACGGCCGGGTCGCTGGGCATCCTGATGCTGCCGTCGATTCCGAAGGTCATCTACGCGATCTCGACCAACACCTCCATCGGCGCCCTGTTCGTCGCCGGCCTGCTGCCCGGCATCACGCTGGCCCTGATGCTGGCCGCGGTGACCTGGTACATCGCCCGCAAGAACAACTACCCGCGCCTGGCCCGCATGGGCTGGATGGCCCGCTTCCAGGCCTTCCGCAAGAGCTTCTGGGGCCTGCTGCTCGTCGTCATCATCGTCGGCGGCATCTGGTCGGGCGCCTTCACGGCCACCGAGGCGGCGGCGATGGCGGCGGTGTACTCCTTCTTCGTGGCCATCTTTGTCTACAAGGACCTGAAGCTCAAGGACGTGCCCAAGGTGCTGAAGGACTCGGCCAACATGTCCGCGATGCTGCTCTACATCATCACGAACGCGGTGCTGTTCTCCTTCGTGCTGACCAACGAGAACCTGCCCCACCAACTGGCCGACTGGCTGCTGGGCATGAACCTGGGGCAGAGCGGTTTCCTGTTCGTCGTCAACCTGGTGCTGCTGGGTGCGGGCAACTTCATGGACCCGTCGTCCATCATCCTGATCATGGCGCCGATCTTCTTCCCGGCCGCCATGCAGCTGGGCGTGAACCCGGTGCACTTCGGCATCCTGATCGACGTCAACATGGAAGTGGGCCTGTGCCACCCGCCGGTGGGCCTGAACCTGTACGTCGCTTCGGGCATCTCGAAGTTGGGCATCACCGAGCTGACCAAGGCCGTCATGCCCTGGCTGCTGACGATGATCGTCTTCCTCGTCATCGTCACCTACTGGCCATGGCTGACGCTCGTCGTTCCCCAAATGATGGGCATGCTCTAAGGAGCCGACCATGAGTGCGCTCCTCTTCGCGCTGGCCCTGCTGACAGTGCTGCTGCTCGTCTACATGGGCCGCTACAGCGGCCGGGTGCGGGCCGAGGAGAGCCGGCTCATCGCTGCGCCGCCTGAGGCCATCTACCAGCGGGTGGCCGACCTGGCGCAGTGGCAGGCCTGGAACCCCTGGCTGGAGCATGCGCGTGGCGCGCGTGCCGAGGCCGACGGCATCGCCCTGGCCTGGGACGTGCCCCACGTCGGCCGCGGCAGCGTGCGCCAGACGAGGCAGACGCCGTCGCGCGCGCTGCGCCAGCGCCTGCAGTTCGCCCTGCCCTTTGCCTATCGCGGCCGCTCGGACTGGCGCTTCGACCCCGCGCCGGGCGGCACCCAGGTCACCTGGCGCTTCAAGGGCCGCGTCGCCTTCACGCTGCGCGCCTTTGCCGCCACCGTACAAGGCGCCACCGCCCTGGACCTGCGCTTCGGCCTGGACCGCCTCGCCGCGACGCTGGAGTCAACGCCCCCGGCCTACACGCTGGATTACCTCGGCGTGCAGGAGCAACGCGCCCACGCCTACGCCCAGGCGCACCACCGCGGCCCGCTGGACAAGCTGGCCGCGGAGTTGCCGCCACGGATCAAGGAGGTGCGTGAGCAACTCGCCACGGCGGGGCTGGCGGCAACCGGCACCGCCACCATCCACTATCTGAAGACCCAGCTCAAGCTGCGCATCGTCGACTGCCGGGTCGGCGTCGAACTTCCCGCCGATGCCGCATTGCCCAACGGCCTCAAGCTGCAGCAGCAAGCGGCCCACGCCGCCTATGTACTGCGCTACGACGGCCCGCCCGAGGCGCTGGAGCTGGCCTGGTACCAGGCCATGCAGCGCCTGCGCATCGAGCAGCACCAGCCGCATCCGCAGCTGCCGCCCTATGCCTGCTACCTGGGCGAGTCGGCACCCGGCCGGCGCGGTGTCGTGCACCTGTATTTGCCGCTGAAGACCTAGGAAACGCCCCACGGCACGCTATTTGCACTGCCCTGGGGCATGAACACGCCCCCGTTTGCCCTCCCCGGGCTGCGCGTGCTGCTGGCGGATGCCGGCCAGCGCCGCAGCCCCGTCATCCGCCTGGAGCTGATCCGACTGCGCTGCCAGCTCGTCGACGTCATCGACCTCGTCGCCCAGCCTGATGCCCTGCCCATGGCCCTGCAGCGCCTGGCACCCGAGCTGCTGCTGGTCGACTGCGAGCAGCCCACACCCGAGCTGCTGGCCCAGTTGGGCGAATCCCTGCAGCAACAGCCCCGCCCGGTGCTGCTCTTTGCCGAGCAGATGGGCCCGGAGCAGATGCGCGCCGCCCTGCAGGCCGGCATCAGCACCCTGCAGCTCGCCGGCCTGCCGCCGCAGCGCCTGGGTGCCCTCTTGCAACTGGCCCTGGCCCGCTTCGAGCACGACCAGACCCTGCAGCGCGACCTGCGCCAGACCCAGACCCAGCTGGCCGAGCGCAAGCTCGTCGAGAAGGCCCGCGGCATCCTGATGCGCGAGCAAGGGCTGGACGAGGAGGCGGCCTTCCAGCGCCTGCGCCAGCTGGCCATGGACGGCGGGCAGACGCTGGCCTCGGTCGCCATGCGCCTGATTGATGCGGATCAGCTGCTGCGCGCCCGCTGAGCCTCGGCCTGGGGCGCCCGCGCACCAATCAGGGCTGATGCGGCGGYTGCTGCGTGTGCGTCATGTACGGCGCCTGGGCACCGGCCTGCCAAGAAGGATCGGGATGTCGAACTTGCACGTGCAGCCTCGTCAATCCAGCTCTTTCATGATGTCGCCTTCCTTGTAGTCGTCGCGGTACTCGAAGTCCACCGAGTATTTGCCACTGCGCTCGAGGTTGACAGTCATCATGTACCAGCGGGGTTGGCCGAGGTCCTGGGCAAGGCGCCAGTGACGCAGCGCAGCATCTTCAACCAGGCTTTCAAGTTCCCGCTTCGGAAAGTCCTTCCTGACAGCGCCATCCGGCGACGTGAACCAGTAGTCAGGCGCCAACACGCTTGCATCAGGCGTGACCCGGAAACAGAAGCGCACTTTCGCCGCACCAGAGCTTTCGCAAACCGCATGCAACGCCCCGGCGATGGCCTGCACAGATTCATCAAGTTTGTTCAGCATCAAATTCATCCCCCGGGGGTATTGGGAAACACTCGTTTGGTCGCCGCGCCGTCGATCCAATACCTCACGTCGATCCTCGTGGGCACCTCGCCAACAGCGGCATAGACAGGACTGACCTCCACCCTCACCTCCTTGCCCGCCTGCATCGCCTCGGCCCAGCGCGGTAAGTTGGGTCGCAACCCCAACGTCGACTGACCGCTACTTCTTGGGGTTCGCCAGTTCACCTCAAGCTATCGCGCTAAAACGCACGCCTGAGCTTTTGCAACCAACCCGGCTTGGTTGGGGCCGGCGCCGGGGCGGGCGCGAGGCCGTTGCCGGCGTGCGTTGTCGGTCCTTGCGGCCTCAGCAGGTCACCGGGGTAGTTGGGGAGCGAAAGGCAGAGCGAGTCGTCGACGCCGAAAGCTTTCACGACGGCGACGGCTTCCACGCACCAATAGCTGAAATAGCTGCTGACGCCCTCGTGGTTGTCATACCAGTAGGGCCATTCGTCCAGGTTGATCAGGCGTGACATGCCCTTCCTGGGCGGGCGGTGGAGTTCGGCGTACCAATGCTTGACGAAGTCCTGGAGCAACTTCGGTTGCCGGTCGGGCGGCGCATCCATCACCGCCAGCAGTCGTGCATGGGGCTTGGAGTGGCAAAGCTGAGTGCCGATCCGTCGCCCCGGCTGCCATGTGAAGCACAGCGGCAGTCGCGGCGATCAGCGCAGCCGGGTCGGCTCCATGTTGTAGATGAACAGCGCTGCCTTGCGGCCCCGTTCCTTCTCACCGGCGTCAAAGGCGCTGAACATCTCGGCGAGTTTGGCGTCGATCTGCTGGGCTTCGGCCAGGTCGCGCTTCAGCGCAGGGCGAATCGATGCCCACAGTTCCTTGATGTCGGCCATGTGGCTTTCATAGGTCACATAGCTCCAATCGGGGTAATCATCGGGTGGGTTGCCGATCGCCAGATTGATCGAACCGTTGAAATTTTCCAGGTCTTCTCGAAGCGACATGATGCGTGTCATTCAGTGTTTCGGCGGCAGCGTCTTCGGATCCGGAATCAGCACCTTGGGAATGGCATAGGAGCCGCCCAGCTCTGTCGGTCTGACGATCAGGAAGCTTCCCGATCGTATGTTGTTCCATCGTTGCAATTGCTCGCTGCTTGGCTGCTTTCTCGAGAGCGAGATGCGCCATGCCGGGGCGCATCGGCGTCACGCTGCACCGGATCGAAGGCATCAAGGCTTTCAAAAGGGGCAACGCTGTAGTTGTCCAGCCGCATGGGGCACTCCCTGTCTTGGTATGGCCGCATTGAAGCGGCTGCCCCCGTCGGCGGGCAATTGCGGGCGCTCCTAAAAATGCATGCCCGCACCCGGGGCGCCGCGCACCCGGACGCACCAACACGCGTCGCGACTGCACGCACCGACCCGGCGCAAACCGCCCGCCACAGCGCCTGCCATGCGCCAAGCGCGTGCAAATCGGGCCTGGCGCCACGGTGCGGGGGCTGGCACGCAACCTGCGTTAACCAATGCGAGGCCTGCAATGGCGCAGGCCTCTCGGGCCGGCCGGCTGATGAATCGGCCGGCACTTCGGGACAACGGCGTCCGACCTCTCCTTTGTCGCTCGCACTGCTCGTCGCGGTGCGGGCGATGCGTGGTCGCACGGCGTTGCGCCTTGCATGAACAGGAGCCCGTGATGACCGCCAGCGACAACTCGAACGCCACGCCCCACCTTCAGCGCCGCAGCCTGCTGGCCGCGGCTGCAGCCCTCCCCACCCTCGGCTTGGCCGGCGGTGCCTGGGCCCAGGGATCGGACAAGCCCGAGAAGGAGGAAGTGCGCATCGGCTTCATCCCGCTGACGGATTGCGCATCGGTCGTGATGGCAGCCGAGCTGGGCTTCGACAAGAAGTACGGCGTCAAGATCATCCCGACCAAGGAGGCCTCCTGGGCCGGCGTGCGCGACAAGCTCGTCAACGGCGAACTCGACATGGCCCATGTGCTCTACGGCCTCGTCTACGGCGTCCATCTGGGCACCAGCGGCCCCAAGAAGGACATGGCCGTGCTGATGAACCTGAACCACAACGGCCAGGCCTTCACGCTGTCCAAGGCGCTGGCCGACAAGGGCGCCGTCGACGGCCCGTCGCTGGCCAAGGTGATGGCGGCCAACCCGCGCGAATACACCTTCGCTGGCACCTTCCCGACCGGCACCCACGCGATGTGGATGCATTACTGGCTGGCCGCCGCGGGCATCAACCCGATGTCGGGCGCCAAGCTCATCACCGTGCCGCCGCCGCAGATGGTGGCCAATATGCGCGTGGGCAACATGGACGGCTTCTGCGTCGGCGAGCCCTGGAACCACCGCGCCATCATGGACGGCATCGGCATCACGGCCAACACGACGCAGGACCTCTGGAAGGACCATCCGGAGAAGGTGCTGGGCACCAGCGCCGACTTCGTCAAGAAGTACCCCAACAC
>NZ_JBFUMO010000290.1:0-7222 GCF_054049355.1 Roseateles sp. P5_E11
GCCGTAGGGTGCGGTCGGGGCATCCTTGTCGCGGCGCACCGCGTTCAACGCGACTCGCCACGGCCCGTTGCGGTATTTGGCCAGCAGCGCCACCTGCCGCTCGCCATCAAGACCGCGCACCCAGCCATCGGCCGTGCCGAGTTCGGGCAGGAAGAGGTCCTCGCCGGCGGTGCGCTGCAGGTTGAGGCCGATGAACAAATCACTGTCCGCCGCGGCAGCACCGTAATGCATCTCGGCGCGGCGCGTGCCGTTCTCGCCCACACTGCCCTGGGCCGTCAGGCCCGGCGCGTCAGCGCCATTCAGCGTCACGACGTTGACGACGCCCAGCAGCGCATTGCTGCCGTAGATCGAGGAGCCGGGGCCGTGGACGAGCTCCACCCGCTTGACCCATTCGGCGACGATGGGCAGCTCCAGCTGCGGCAGCCCCTGGTCAAAGATGGCGTCATTGACGCGCTGGCCATCGATGGCCATCAGGAGGCGGGCGCTGTAGTCGCCCGGCCGGTTGAAGCCGCGCAGCCCCAGGGCGCTGTAGGTGCGCGAGTTGCTGAGGTAGACGCCCGGCAGGCGGGCCAGCTGGTCACCCACGGTCTGGTGGCCAAGGGCATCGGACACACCCCGCTCCAGCACGCTGACCGATGCCGGCGCGTCCATCAGGCTCTGGGCATAGCGGGACGGACCCTGCACTTCCCGTTTCAGAAGCGCTTCGAGCGCCTGGTCGTCCGAGGCATCGGCGGCGGCTGGAGCGGCTTGAGCCGCTGGAGTCAGGGCCAGCGTGGACAACCACGCCAGCGCAATTAGGCGGCTTTTCACAAGGGCGGTCGCCGGCAGACGTCGGCGGCGATGGGAAACGGTGCCGAAAGCTTAGCTTTGGCCCCGTCCGCAGTCGCTGTCACATTTCACAACAACGCCGGTTGCGAGCCGGTCCGCGACTCAATTCACGGTTTGCCGGTGTAACGGGTATGGAAACGTCGCCCCTGCGCGTCCATGGCCTGCAGCCACAGCTCCGACGTGACGCTGCCCACCGGCGTGTACGCCGTGCTCAGCGTCGCCGCCGTCTTGGGCGGCAGCGGCACGCTCGTGTCCAGCACCGTGGGCGCTCCGCCGGCGGTCGGCGTGAAGACGCGCTTGATCTCGATGAGGCGCAGGTCGGGGTTGGCAGCGGCCCAGGCGCCCCAGTTGATCACCAGGCTGCCGCTCTGCAGCGAGGCGGCGGACACCGGGCTGGCTGCAGACACGCTGTCAACACTCGGGAAGCGCGTGGCAGCCGGCTCGCCGAGCACGTCGGCGCGCAGCCAGGCGTTGCGCGTCTCGGCCACGCCGGAAATCGTGTAGCTGGCGATGAACTTGGCACCACGCACGCTGTCCGCGCTGCCGATCCAGCCGACCGCCGAACGCTGGATGGCGATGTCGCCCACGCCGCCCGTCGGGATCAGGTTGGTGGCGCCCGGCGTGGACGACACGCACAGCAGGAGCCGGTTGCAATAGCCGAAGGGAATGCTGAAGCCGCCGGGTAGCTGCACCGTGGCCGAACTGAGCAGCTGCGTTGCCGGAATGCCGGGCACGGGATCGGCCGTCTGCGCCTGGACCTCAACCTGCAGGCCGATGCCCGGGTTGGGCACCACGGCACCGCTGGCCGTGCCATCGGCATTCAGCGCCAGGAAGCCCAGCGGATACACACCGACGGCCAGCTTCTTGCCGTTGCCGATCAGGTTCCACTTGTTGGTCGTCGTGGCCGACTTGTTGTAGCTGACCGCGTCACTGAAAAGGTCGACGACTGCACCGGTGGAATCGCTGATGACGGCGCCCACCAGCACCTTGGCGCAGTTGCCGGCGGTCGGTGCATCGTCGGCGCAGCCCAGCAGCTGGAAGCGGCCAAACTGGCGGTTGCCCGTCGTATAGGTCGACAGGATGCCGGCGATGTCGGCCTTGCTGCGGCCGTTGTGCTTGTCGTAGCCGGTGACGAGGACGGAGTTCAGCAGCGTGCTGACGTCGCGCCCCTGGGCGATGAGCTGGTTCAGCGCCGCGCCGAGGTCATCCAGACCTGACAAGGTGCCGAGCAGCGTCGTCGCGCTGGTCGCGGCCTTCAACGTCGAGGTGATGGCGGTGGCTGGCGTGCCGGTGGCCTTGAGCAACTCGGTCTGGGCCGTGGGCAGCTCGACGACGACTTCGGCCGTCGGTGCGGCGAGGAATTTGTTGCCGATCTGCAGCACCGGCACGTTGAGCTTGGAGCGTGCGAGGTCGATGCGCACGCTCTCGATGAGCAGGTCGTGAGCACCCTTGTTGGCGGCAAAGGTCGAATCCGCCAGCAGGTCCAGAGCCGCGGCGTCGGTGATCTTCAGGTCGCTGACCTGGGTCTTGACCAGGGTCTTCAGGAAGGTGCCCGCAGCAGGCGCGGCGCTGGCCATCTGGCTCAGCTGGCTGGTGCTGGTCGAGGCGGCGGCGAATACCGGCGCAGGTTCGGTACCCAGGGACAACGCGACGACAGCGTTGGTCAGCGGCGTCACATGGCCGACCATGGCGGCGCTGATGGCCGGCACGGTGGAATGCAGCACCTGCATGGTGCCGGCAGCATCCATGCCTCGCGCCTGGATGAACAAAGGCGCGGCGGGGCTGGTGGTGCTCAGCGTCAGGCTGTAGCTGCCGTCGGCGCCATGGGTGGTGGCCGTGCCAACCGCCTTGCCCTGGCCATCGACGACGCTGATCTGCGCATTGACCAGAGGCGCGCCCGTGGCGGCAACGCCGCGCAACGTGGGCGGCTTGTCCAGCACAGGCGTGTCCGAACCGCCACCGCCTCCTCCGCAGGAGGCGAGCAGCAGGGTCAGGGCAAAAGCAGCAAGGCGGTACAGCATGGCGCGGGCGTGAATCTGGGCTTGGGCCAGTGTGCCGCGCCAGCCCACCGGGTGGTGGGCCGTTAAAGGGCCGAAATCAACGGTTGATCTGCACCCAGGCCAGCTCCAGCCAGTTGTCGGGCCGGTGGATGGCCGTGACATTCGCACGCGCCGCCCACGGCACCACCTGGCGGTGCAACGGGATGATGTTGACCTGCTCGCGCAGCTCGGCCAGCGCGCCGCGGATCTGCTGCTCGCGCTTTTTCGGATCGGGCTCGACGCTGGACTGCGCCGCCAGTGCGTCGGCCTTGTCGTTGCGGAAGCCACCGAAGTTGTAGTTGCCCACGCCTTTGTCGCCACGCGTGCGGTACAGCGGCGTCAGGATGCTCTCGGCATCCGTCACCGAGCCGCCCCAGCCGTACATATAGAGGCTGGTGTCGTACTTCTCCAGCTTGGGGAAGTAGATGACGCGGGGCATGGCGTTGACCTTGACCTTGATCTTCAGCTGGGCCCACATCGAGGCCAGGGCCGTGCAGATTTCCTCGTCGTTGATGTAGCGGTTGTTGGGGCAGTCCAGCGTCACCTCGAAGCCATCGGCATAGCCCGCGTCGGCCATCAGCTTCTTCGCGCCGGCCAGGTCGTGCGGCAGGCGGGCCTGCAGGGCCGGGTCGTCGAAGGAGGCGATGCCGGACGGCGTCAGCGCGCCGGTGGGCACCGACAGGCCGCTCATCAGCTTGGTCCTGAGCGCGTCGATGTCGATGGCCTGGTACAGCGCCCGGCGCACGCGCACGTCCTTGAAGGGGTTCTTGTCACCGGGGACGTTGCCGTAGAGCAGCTTGTCGCGMGWCTGGTCCATGCCGATGAAGACGAGGCGGTTCTCCGGGCCTTCGATGACCTTGACGCCAGCGGTGTTGCGCAAGCGCGCAATGTCGCGCGGCGCGGGGTCGAGCACGAAATCGACCTCGCCCGACACCAGCGCGGCCAGGCGCGTCGCGTCGGTCGCGATGGGCGTGTAGACGACCTCCTGCACATTGCCCTCGAACTTGTTCCACCAGTTSGGGTTGCGCTTGARSACSGTCTTSAYGCCKGGCTGKCGGCTGGCCAGCATGAAGGGGCCGGTGCCGTTGGTGTTCAGCGCCGTGAAGCTCTCTTCCTTGTTCTTGAAGTCCAGCGGCTTGGTGGCCTTGTGTGCCTCGCACCACTTGCGGCTCATGATCCACAGCTGGTCGATGTGCTGCAGGAAGATGGGGTTGAAGGTGGTCAGCTGGAAGTCCACCGTCAGCTCGTCGACCTTTTTGGCCGTGCCGACGGCATTGGCCCAGACGGCGATCTGCGAGGTGGGCTCCTTGGCGCGCTGTACCGAGAAGACGACGTCATCCGCCGTCAGCGGCGTGCCGTCATGGAACTTGACGCCGGGGCGCAGCTTGAAGCGCCAGGCGAGCGGCCCGGTCTGCTTCCATTCGGTGGCCAGGCCTGGCACCAGGCCCAGCTTGGCGTCGCGGTTGGTCAGCCGCTCGTAGATCTGGCCATTGACCATATTGGTCAGGCTCTCGTTCTGCGAGTCCGGGTCCATGGTCTGCGGGTCGCCCTGGCTGGCCCAGCGCAGCGTCTGCGCGGACACACCGCAGGTCCATGCCAAAAGAGCTACACCCAGCCATCGCTTCATTGCCATCTCCCAACTGCAGGGCTGGCAGTTTAGGAGGCCGTCAAAGCCCCTTCGTTACCGTTTGGCGTTCGGGTTCCAGAGCTCGTCGAGATGGGTGAAATTCCAGTCCTCGGGCGGCTCGCGGCCGGCGATGCGGTCGGTGGACGTGGCCAGGTCGATGACTTGCAACGGGATGGGCATGCTCGACTTGGTCGAGTAGAAAACCTTGACGCGCGGCGCGACCAGTGAAATGGCGTTCTGCTCGACCACAACGGCCAGGCGGCCGGACTGCAGTCGCACCAGGGTGCCGGTCGGGTAGATGCCGACGCTCTTCACGAAGGCCTGGAAGACGCTCGGGTCAAACTGGCCCTTCCACTGTGACATGCGCTGCAGTGAGCCGGCCGGGTCCCAGGCATTCTTGTAGGGCCGCGTCGAGGTGATGGCGTCGTAGACATCGCAGACCGCGCCCATGCGCGCCAGCAGGCTGATCTGGTCGCCGGCCAGCTTGTGCGGGTAGCCGCTGCCGTCCATCTTCTCGTGGTGGTGCAGGCAGACGTCCAGGGCCGAGGGCGGCACCTTGGCACCGTCCTTGAGCAGGTCGAAGCCGCGCTCGGGGTGGCCACGCATGACGTCGAATTCGGCGTCGGTCAGCGCACCGGGCTTGTTCAGCACCTCCATGGGCATCTGCATCTTGCCGACGTCGTGCAGCAGCCCGGCCAGGCCAGCTTCACGCACTTCGGCATCGGACAGCCCCATCTGCCGGCCCAGAGACACCATCAGGCCGCAGACGGCGACCGAGTGCATATAGGTGTAGGTGTCCTTGTCCTTGAGCCGCGCGAGGCTGAGGAAGGCCGACGGGTTGCGCGCCAGCGAGGACGTGACCTCGTCGACGATGGGCAGGCAGACCTCGGTGTCGATGGCCTTGCCCAGCCGCGCCTCGTTGAACAGCGCCATGACGGCCACCTTGGCCCGGCCCAGCACCTGGGTGGCGCGGTCGAGCTCGGACTCCATGCTGACGCGCGGCTGAGGGGCGGCTGTGGCGGGCGGCGTGGGCGGGGAAGCGACGGTCACGGCGGCGATTGGCGCAGGCGCAGCCACATCCCCGCCCTTGCTGACGTCGATCCAGACGGCCGACACGCCGCTGGCCTGCAGGGCGGCAAGGTCGGCGGCATCGGCCAGCACGAACTTGGTCTTCCAGAACGGATGAGAGAGCCAGGCCCCCTCCATCGCCTGGAGATACATGCCCAGCCTCACGTCGGAGGTCGAGATCTTCTTCAACATGACAGCGTCGTCTATGCGCACCAGTATCCGTGCGTGACGCAGGCAAGGCCGTGCAACGATCGTGCAGCCCTGCACGCTTTTGCCGCGGGCAACAAAAAGCCGCCTTGAAGGCGGCTCGGTCGGGCGGCGGTCGCGCCGGGTCAGCGGAACTTGCCCTGCGGCACGGTGGCCAGTTCGGTCGACAGCGTGCTGATGTAGCTGGCGATGGCCTTCAGTTCGGCGTTGCYGAACTGCTTGACCTGGCCGGCCATGACGCCGTTGCTGCGGCCCACCCCGGGGTTCTTCTCGGTCTTGTAGGACTTCAGCGCGACGGTCAGGTAGTCGGCGTGCTGGCCAGCCAGCTTGGGGTAGCTCGGGTCGATGGGCTTGCTGAAGTTGGCGCCGTGGCAGGACACGCAAGCGCCCTTGGTCAGCAGCTCGGCCACATTGGCCGGCGCGGCCGGAATGCTGTCGGCCACCGCCGGCAGCTTGGCCTGCTGCTCGTAGAAAGCGGCCACGTCGTTCATGTCCTGCTCGCTCAGCGAACCGGCAATGCCGCGCATCGTCGGGTGCTTGCGGTCGCCCTTGGCATAGGCCTGCAGGGCCGAGACGATGTACTTGGCGTTCTGGCCCGCGATCATCGGCACCTTGTGGATCTCGGGGAAGCTGGCCTGGTAGCCGACGATGCCATGGCAGCCGATACACATCGCGACCTTGGTCTCACCGGCCTTCACGTCCTGGGCCTGGGCTGCGAGGGCAGCAAAGGCGGTGGCCAGGGCGAGCGAGATCTGCAGCAGTTTTTTCATGGTCCCAAGAGGTTCGGGTTGGTGTCGTGTTCCGGAGCGGCGGCGATTATAGGAGGCCTCCTATACTGGTCCGGCCCCTCTTCAGTTCGGGTTTTGCCCCGGTTTTCCCAATGAAATTCCAAGGTTCCGACCAGTACGTCGCCACGGCCGACCTGATGCTCGCGGTCAACGCCGCGGCGACGCTGCAGCGGCCGCTGCTCATCAAGGGCGAGCCCGGCACCGGCAAGACCATGCTGGCCGAGGAAGTGGCCGGCGCTTTAGGCATGCCGCTGCTGCAGTGGCATATCAAGAGCACCACCAAGGCCCAGCAGGGCCTGTACGAGTACGACGCCGTCAGCCGGTTGCGCGACAGCCAGCTCGCCGGCATCGAGGGCAGCGAGCGCGTTCGCAACATCGAGAACTACATCGTCAAAGGCGTGCTGTGGCAGGCCTTCGAGGCCGACGAGCCGGTCGTGCTGCTCATCGACGAGATCGACAAGGCGGACATCGAGTTCCCCAACGATCTGTTGCGCGAAATCGACCGCATGGAGTTCTATGTCTATGAGACGCGCCAGCTGATCAAGGCCAAGCACCGGCCGCTGGTCTTCATCACGTCCAACAACGAGAAGGAACTGCCCGACGCCTTCCTGCGCCGCTGCTTCTTCCACTACATCAAGTTCCCCGACGCCGAGACGATGAAGAAG
>NZ_JBFUMO010000291.1:0-7218 GCF_054049355.1 Roseateles sp. P5_E11
TCCTCGCCCACGGCGAGCAGTGCCGCGCCCGCCTCGGCCGACGAGATCGTCCAGCGCCTGATGGAGGAGCGCGATTCCCAGGTGCCTTCGCACTGGCTGAGCGTCGACGTCGACCGCGGCGAACTGCCGACTGTGCCGGTGCAGCTCTACAACCAGCACGATTCGCCGGATGCGCGCGCGGCGCTGCAACGCTGGATCGATGGCCTGCAGATCGGCCGCTGGTTCCATCTCTTCATCCAGGGCGACTGGCATACCACCCAGATCGCCTGGATCAGCGAGGGCCGGCAGTTCCTGCTGTTCGTCGGCCGCGACTCCGACGAACGCCTGCCGCTGACCCGCCGCGCGCTGGAGGCGCTGCTGTCCAACGGCCTCATCACGGCACTGGAAGACGATAACGTCGTCCAACGCGCCGTGGACACGCTGATGAGCGACCTGGACGGCGGCTGAGCTTCAGCCCGCCGAGTGAATCGGCTCGACCGCCGGCATGTCGTCGGGCAGCCGATGCGCCAGCACCCATTCGCGCAGCGCCAGCGCCACGTCGCCGACGCCGCTCTTCTTCAGCGCCGAGAACAGCGTCACCGCGACGTCGGAGTTCTCGGTGGTCATCGCAGCGAGGAACTCCGTCGTCGCGCGCAAGGCCGCGTCTGCTTCCTTGCGATTGAGCTTGTCGGACTTGGTGAGCAGCACCAGCAACTTGATCTCACCTGTGGCCACACGCGCGGCGACGAACTCCAGCAGCTGCTTGTCCAGGTCGGTCAGGCCCAGGCGGGAATCGACCATCAGCACGACGCCCGACAGGCTGCGGCGCACTTCCAGGTAGTCGGCCATGACCTTTTGCCAGCGCAGTTTGGCCGATTTGTTCACGGCCGCGTAGCCATAGCCCGGCAAGTCGGCGAACAGGGCGTCGGCCGCGTCCTTGGGGCCGAGTTCGAAGAGGTTGATGTGCTGGGTGCGGCCCGGCGTCTTGGAGGCGAAGGCCAGGCGTTTTTGCTGGGCCAGCGTGTTGATGGCGGTGGACTTGCCGGCGTTGGAGCGGCCGACGAAGGCGATCTCGGGCAGTTCGGTGGCGGGCAGATGCACCAGCTGGCTGGCGGTGGTCAGGAAGCGCGTGGTATGCGTCCAGGCCAGGGCGAGCTTCTCGGTGAGGGGCTCGGCCGGCAGGGCCTCAGGAATCTTGTCGGTCATGTCTAGCTCGGACGCTGTGGTTCAGCATTGTAAAATTCTCGGGTTACGCCCTTTGAGACCGTATAAATCCATGAAGACTGTCGCCCTCCTCCTGTCGAGTCTGCTGCTGGCCGCCACGGCTCACGCGAACGAGCCCGCTGCTGTTGCTGCCAAGCCCGATTCGGCCAAGGGCGGTGCCATTTCTTCCCAGGTCTGCGCAGCCTGCCACACGGCGGACGGCTCGCGTGGCAGCCCGGCCAATCCCATCCTGCAGGGTCAGCATGCCGAATACCTGGCCAAGCAGCTGACCGAGTTCAAGAGCGGCAAGCGCAAGAACCCCGTCATGCAAGGCATGGCCGCCCCGCTGTCGGAAGACGACATCCGCAACGTGGCCGCCTTCTACGCCGCCAAGACCGCCAAGCCAGGTTTCGCCAAGAACAAGGACACGGTCGCCCTGGGCGAGAAGATCTACCGCGGCGGCATTGCCGAGCGCAATGTGCCGGCCTGTGCCGGCTGCCACGGTGCCAACGGCTCCGGCCTGCCGGTCCAGTACCCGCGCCTGGGCGGCCAGCATGGCGACTATGTCGAAGCGCAGATGGTGGCCTTCCGCAGCGGTGCACGCGCCAACAATCCCGTCATGGTCACCGTCGCCGCCAAGATGAATGACAAGGAAATCAAGGCCGTGTCCGACTACATCGCTGGCCTGCGCTGAACGCGGCGCTTGCCTTGAGGAACAAAGGCCGGTGAACCCCACCGGCCTTTTTTGTTGATCGCTGATGTCCGCCGTCCCTGTCCCTCGCTCCTCACCCGCCCGCGAACTGCTGGACGTGCTCGCGTCCATGCGCTTCGCCATCACGCTGCTCAGCGTGATCTGCATCGCCTCGGTCATCGGCACCGTGCTGCGCCAGAGCGAGCCCATGGGCAACTACGTCAACCAGTTCGGCCCCTTCTGGGCTGAGGTATTCGGCAAATTGGGGCTTTACACGGTCTACAGCGCGCCCTGGTTTCTGGTCATCCTGACCTTCCTGGTGCTCTCGACCAGCCTGTGCATCGCCCGCAACGCGCCCAAGATCCTGGTCGACCTGAAGAGCTACAAGGAGGGCGTGCGCGAGCAGTCCCTGCAGGCCCACCACCACAAGGCCATCGGAGAGCTGCCCAGCAACCCCTCGATGGCCCTCGCCGAGATCGGCAATACGCTGGCGGCCCACGGCTGGAAGGCCCGCGTGCAGCGGCGCGACAACGGCATCATGATCGCGGCCCGCCGCGGCGCGGCCAACAAGATCGGCTACCTCTGCGCCCACTCCGCCATCGTGCTGATCCTCATTGGCGGCGTGCTGGACGGCAACGCCATGGTCAAGCTGGCCATGTGGGCCCAGGGCAAGCAGCTCTACACCGGCTCAGGCTTCGTGTCGGACATCCGGCCCGAACACCGGCTCTCCACCGGCAATCCGAGCTTTCGCGGCAATGTGTCGGTCACCGAGAAGCAGCGCCAGGGCATCGCCGTGCTGAGCCTGCCCAGCGGCGTCGTGCTGCAGGACCTGCCCTTCGACATCGAGCTGAAGGCATTCAAGGTCGACTACTACCCGACGGGCATGCCCAAGAGCTTTGCCAGCGACATCGTCATCCATGACGGCACGACACGGCGCGAGGCCACGGTCAAGGTCAACGAACCCGTCATCCACAAGGGCCTGGCCATCTACCAGAGCAGCTTCGAGGACGGCGGCAGCAAGCTCGAGCTCAAGGCCATGCCGCTGGCCAGCACCGGCACGCCCTTGAAGCTTGCCGGCCGCGTCGGCACGAAGATGGCCTTTGGCGAGCAGACGCTGGAGCTCGACGGCCTGCGCGTGATCAATGTCGAGAACCTCGCCAATGACGGTAGCAGCGGCGCCAATGCCAGCGGCGCCGACGTGCGCAAGGTCGACCTCGGCGCGGCGCTTGGCAAGCATCTCGGCAGCGGCGCCAAGTCGGACGGCAGCAAAGTTCTGCACAACGTCGGCCCGAGCTTCAGCTACAAGCTGCGCGACGCCGCCGGCCAGGCCCGCGAGTACAACAACTACATGCTGCCGGTCGAGCTGGACGGGCAGAAGCTCTTCCTCGCCGGCGTGCGCGACACCCCGGCCGAGACCTTCCGCTATCTGCGCATGCCGGCCGACGAGAACGGCGAGTTGAGCGGCTGGCTGCGCCTTCGCCAGGCCCTGGCCGATACCGCCCAGCGTGACGTCGCTGCGCGCCGCTATGCCGCCGCCGCCACGCCGCCCAACCAGCCCCAGCTGACGCCGCAGCTGCAGCTGACGGCCCAGCGTGCGCTGACGCTGTTCTCCGGCGCCGCCGCCAAGCCCGGCGACGACGTCAAGGGCGGCCTGCCGGCGCTGTCGCAGTTCATCGAGCGTGACGTGCCCGAGGCCGACCGCCAGCGCGTCTCCGAGGTGCTGCTGCGCATCCTGAACGGCAGCCTGTTCGAGCTGCACCAGATCGCCCGCGAGCGCGCTGGCCTCAAGCCCGCCGGCACCGATGCCGCCGCCCAGGGCTTCATGACCCAGGCCGTGCTGTCCCTGTCCGACAGCCTCTACTACCCGTCGCCCACGCTGCTGCAGCTGGAGAACTTCGAGCAGGTCCAGGCCAGCGTCTTCCAGGTCGCCCGCGCGCCTGGGCAGAAGCTGGTCTATCTGGGCGCCCTCCTGCTCATCGTCGGCGTTTTCTCCATGCTCTACATCAAGGAGCGTAGGCTGTGGGTCTGGCTCGTGCCCAGCGCCGACCCGGGCGGCTCGCAGGTGCGCATGGCCATGTCCAGCACCCGTGAGTCGCCCGACAACGCCGTTATGTTCGCCCAGCTCAAAGCCGCCGTGCTGAAGGAGCCCTCATGAACACCACCACCTTCGACCTGCCGCGCCGCCACGCGCTGCAGCGCCGTGACGCCCTCGACTGGCTGTTCGCTGCCCTCGTGCTGCTCGGCGGCGGCTATGCCTTCAGCCGCTACCACGCGTCAATGGACGTCTACGAGCAGGGCATCCTGCTGTGCGCCATGCCGGCGCTGATCGCGCTGGGCTGGTTCTGGAAGCCGCTGCGTTGGCTGAGCGTCGCCGTCGGTGCGGCCACCCTCATCGCCATCGGCCTGTATGCCCAGCACACCGACGGCTTCGGCGCCGACCTGGCCGCCGGCGAGAAGGTGTTCTGGCTGAAGTACATGCTGTCCAGCCAGAGCGCCATCCTGTGGATGAGCCTGCTGTTCTACATGAGCATGCTCTTCTACTGGGGCGGCTTCTTCACCGGCGCCGGCCGCAACAGCGTGGCCGAGGTGGTCGGCTCCAAGCTGGCCTGGGGCGGCGTCTTCATGGCCCTGGTCGGCACGCTGGTGCGCTGGTACGAGAGCCACCAGATCGGCGCCGACATCGGCCACATCCCCGTCAGCAACCTCTACGAAGTCTTCGTGCTGTTCTGCTGGCTGACGACAACCTTCTACCTCTACTACGAGGCCCGCTTCGCGACGCGTTCGTTGGGCGCCTACGTGATGCTGGTCGTCAGCGGCGCGGTCAGCTTCCTGCTGTGGTACACGCTGGCCCGCGAGGCCCAGGAGATCCAGCCCCTTGTGCCGGCGCTGCAGAGCTGGTGGATGAAGATCCACGTGCCCGCCAACTTCGTCGGTTATGGCAGCTTCGCGCTGGCGGCCATGGTGGCCCTGGCTTTTCTGCTGAAGACGGCGACGACACGTGCCCTCGTCATCGGCCTCGTTGCCATGCCGCTGGGCATCGTCGGCCTGATCCTGGCGGTGCGCTTCGGTGCCACGCTGGAGGCCGCCACCGTCGCCGGCCTGCAGGGCTGGGCCTACAAGATCGCCGGTGTCGCCGCCTTCCTGGGCATTGCCGTCGCGCTGCGCGGCCACCTGACGGCGCGCCTGCCCGACCTGCCCCAGCTCGACGACCTCATGTACAAAGCCATCGCGCTGGGCTTTGCCTTCTTCACGATCGCCACCATCCTCGGCGCCTTCTGGGCCGCCGAGGCCTGGGGCGGCTACTGGAGCTGGGACCCCAAGGAAACCTGGGCCCTGATCGTCTGGCTCAACTACGCCGCCTGGCTGCACATGCGCCTGATGAAGGGCCTGCGCGGCATGGCCTCGGCCTGGTGGGCGCTGGTGGGCCTGCTGGTCACGACCTTCGCCTTCCTGGGCGTCAACATGTTCCTCTCAGGCCTGCACAGCTACGGTACGCTGTAGCGATGCCTGAAACGCCGGACCGCGAGCCTTGGACGCAGGCTGCGCCGGCCATCGCAGCCGCCCTGCCGGACCTGTGCTTCCTGATCGGGCCCGACCTGCGTTTCGCGGCCTGCAACCACCCGGATCACCCCGATCTGCACGCACCCTGGGCAACGCTGCAGGGTCGATCGCTGCAAAGCATCGGCCCGCCCGCCCTGGCGAAGCAGTTCGCGGCAGCCTGCGCGCCCAGCTCCCAGCGCCTGCGCTATGCGCTGCGCACCCAAAGTGGCCGCCTGGCCCGCTTCGAGGCCAGCATCGCCCCCTTGCCGGACGGCACGGGCTGGCTGTGCATGGCCCGCGACCTCGGCAGCACCGACGCCGAACAGGCGCGTTATGCCCGGGCCATGAAGGGCGCCGCCGATGGCCTGTGGGAATGGGACATCGCTGCCGACAGCGAATACCTGTCGCCCCGTGCCCTGACCCTGCTGGATCGCCCCGGCCGCCTCGCCGAGCAGTTGCACGCCGACGACCAGGGCCAGTGGCGGGCCGCTCTGCAGTCCCATCTGCAGCACGGCGCGCCGCTGGACATCGACCTGCGCCTGGCTGGCCCCTCGCCAAGATGGCTGCGTTGCCGCGGCTGGACAGAGCGCGACGCACGCGGCCAGCCAGCCCGCGTGCTGGCCACGCTGTCCGACATCACCATCGCCAAATTCACCGAACAGGCGCTGACCGACAGCCAGGCCAAGTTCCGCGCCTTCTTCCACACGGTGCCGGTTGGTATCGCGCTGTTCGACGTCGCCAGCGAGACCGTCATCGAGTCCAACGACGAGCTCGGCCGCCTGCTCGGCTGGCCGACGCTGTCGGTCGTCGGCCAGACCGCCGAGGCCCTGGGCCTGGCGCCACTGCCTGGCAGGGAAGGCCGCACCGAGATCGACGACCGCGAACTGTGTCCCGACTCGGGTTGCCGCCTGCACGCCAAGCTGGTGGCCGAGCCCATCGAGCTGGCCGGCCGGGCGCTGCTGCTGTGCGTCGTCGTCGACATCTCGGTGCAGGTCGACGCCGAGGCCGCGCTGTCGGCCCTGGCCGAGCAGTTGATGGACCAGGAGCGCCGCACCACCCAGCGCCTGGCCCAGGCCCTGCACGACCAGCTCGGCCAGACGCTGACCGCCCTGCGCCTGATGCTGGACCTGGGCGCTGCGGACGCCCGTCAGCAGGCCCGCGGCCTCATCGACCAGGCCTTGCGTGAGGTGCGCCAGGTGCTCGTCGACCTGCGCCCGCCGCTGCTGGAGGACGAAGGCCTGGCCGCGGCGCTGGACAACGAGGTCGCTCTGCGCCGCGCCCTGCATCCGGGCGTGCGCCTGGTGCTGGACGCGGAGGACGAGCTGTTGACGCAGCGCTGGCCGGGGGAGGTCGAGTACGCTCTGTTCATGATCGCCCGCGAAGGCCTGGAGAACGCGCTGCGCCACGCCCGGCCCACCGAGGTCAGGCTCAGCTTCTACGGCTGTGCGCAAGAGATCGAACTCGGCGTGGCCGATGACGGCAGCGGCCTGGACGCCGACTTCGAGCGTCGCCCCGGCCACCTCGGCCTCATCGGCATGCGCGAGCGCGCCCGCGCCATCGGCGCAACGCTGGAGCTGGGCCCGCGCGAGGGCGGCGGCACGCAATTGACCCTGCGATGGCAAACCCCGGAATGACGCAAGCCGCCCGCATCTACCTCGTCGATGACCACGCCATGGTGCGCCAGGGCTTGCGCGCGCTGMTGACCGAGGCTGGCCACGATGTCGTCGGCGACAGCGGCGACATCACCGCCGCCCTGGCCGAGTTGCAGCAGCTGACGCCGGACATCGTCCTGGTCGACCTGTCGC
>NZ_JBFUMO010000292.1:0-7217 GCF_054049355.1 Roseateles sp. P5_E11
GATCTCAATCTGCGCCCCGGCACCGACACGCCCGAACTGGCCGCTGAAGTGTTGATGCTGGCCGACTGGGTCAAGCTCAACGAGGACGAACTCGGCTGCCTGCTCACCTGGTTCGAGCCCACGCTGCCGGCGCTGATGGCCCGCTTTGCGCTGCAAGGCCTGGTGCTGACGCGCGGCGCCRCCGGCTACGTGCTGCACGGCGAGCACGGCCGCGTGCTGGCGACAGGCGAGGGCGTGGCCCAGCCGGCTTTCGTCGACAGCGTCGGCGCCGGCGACGGCTTCACGGCGGTGTTGCTGGCCGGGCTGGCGCTGGGTCGTGACCTGGGTGCGACCCTGCACCTGGCCAACCGTTACGCCGCGATGATCTGCGGCGTGCGCGGTCCGCTGCCGCCAGACCCGGCAGCGCTGGCCCCCTGGCGCGAGGCCTTGCACGCGCTGCCGGCCGAGGAATGAGATGAACAAGCCCCACCTGTCGCCGCATTTGTCGTTCACGCAGATCGTGAACATGAACATCGGCTTCCTCGGCATCCAGTTCAGCTTCGGCCTGCAGCAGGCCAACATGAGCCCGATCTACCAGATGCTGGGCGCTGACGGCAAGAGCCTGCCCTACCTCTGGCTGGCAGGCCCTATCACCGGCCTGCTGGTGCAGCCCGTCATTGGCGCCATGAGCGACCGCACGACCCACCGCCTGGGCCGGCGCACGCCTTATTTCCTCATCGGCGCGCTGATCTGCTCGCTGGGCCTGCTGGCCATGCCCTTCAGCCCTGCGCTGTGGTTCGCGGCCGGCCTGCTGTGGATCCTGGACGCCGCCAACAACGTGACGATGGAGCCCTACCGCGCCTACGTCAGCGACCGGCTTCGCGAAGAGCAGCACGCCAGCGGCTTTCTCACGCAGGCCTCGTTCACCGGCCTGGCGCAGACGCTGGCCTACCTCACGCCCAGCCTGCTCGTTGCCTTCGGGATGAACAAGGACGCTTTGGGCGCCAACGGTATCCCGGTCGTCACGACGCTGGCCTTCGTCATCGGCGCGCTGCTGTCGTTCACGACGGTGTGGTGGTCGGTGCGCCGGGTGCCGGAGCTGCCATTGCCGGCTGAAGAGATCGCCCGCCTGCGCGCGCTGCCCCATGGCCTGGGCGCGACGCTCACCGAGATCTGGGCCGCGCTGCGCGACATGCCAGCCACGATGCGGCGGCTGTGGTGGATGGCGCTGTTCCAGTGGTACGGAATGATGTGCTACTGGATCTACATCGTGCCGACGCTGGCCGCGACGGTCTTCGGCACGGACGACCCGCACAGCGCCGGCTTTCGCGACGCGGCCTTGCTCAACGGACAGGTCGGCGGCTTCTACAACGCCGTCGCCTTCGTCGCCGCCTTCGCGATGGTGCCGTTCACCAAACGCCTTGGCGCGAAATGGGTGCATGCCTTCGCACTCGCCTGTGCGGCCGCCGGCATGTGGGCGCTGCCCGGCATCCATGACAAGACCTGGCTCTTCCTGCCCATGGTCGGCATTGGCCTCGCCTGGGGTTCCATCATGGGCAACCCCTATGTGCTGCTGGCCGGCAGCATCCCGCCCGAGCGCGCCGGTGTCTACATGGGCATCTTCAACATGTTCATCGTCATCCCCATGCTGATACAGGCGGTGACGCTGCCCCTGTTCTACGACGGCCTGCTGGGCGGCCGACCCGAGAACGTCATTCGCCTGGCCGGCGTGCTGCTGGCGCTCGCTGCGCTGTGCGTGCTGGCAGTCAAGAGTCCCAAGTCCTCATGAAGAACCAAGTCCAGCTCATCACCTATGTCGACCGCCTCGGCGGCCAGCGCGACGGCGCCGACCTGGCACGGTTGCGCAAGCTGCTTTGTGAGCCGGGCTCGCCGCTGCACGGCGTGTTCGGTGGCGTGCACCTGCTGCCGTTCTTCCATGCCATCGATGGTGCCGATGCTGGCTTCGACCCCATCGACCACACGCAGGTGGACCCGCGCCTGGGCGCCTGGGATGACATCAAGGCGCTGACCGAGGATCTGGACGTGATGGCCGACGTCATCGTCAACCACATGTCCAGCGAGTCGCCGCAGTTCCTCGACTACGCCGAGAAGGGCGAGGTCTCGGCCTACGCGGGCCTGTTCCTGACGCTGGACGCCGTCTTCCCGGAGGGCGCCAGCGAGCGAGACCTGCTGGCCGTCTACCGCCCCCGCCCCGGCCTGCCGCTGACCTATGCCACGCTGAAGAACGGCGAGCGCCGCATCCTGTGGACGACTTTTACCGCTGCGCAGGTGGACATCGCCGTGCGCCACCCCCAGGGCCGCGCCTACCTCGCTGGCATCCTGCGCACCTTTGCCAGCAACGGCATTCGCATGGTGCGGCTGGACGCCGTCGGCTACGCCATCAAGAAGGCCGGCGGCAGCTGCTTCATGATGGCCGAGACCTTCGGCTTCATCGCCGAGTTCGCGGGCGAAGCGAGGGYGCTGGGCATCGAGGTGCTCGTCGAGATCCACGCCTATCACCAGCGCCAGATCGAGATCGCTGCCAGGGTCGACTGGGTCTACGACTTCGCGCTGCCGCCACTGGTGCTGCACGCCTTCAACTTCCACACCGCCGCCGCGCTGAAGCGCTGGATCGACATCCGCCCGACCAACGCGCTGACCGTGCTCGACACCCACGACGGCATCGGCATCATCGACATCGGTGCCGACGCGAGCGACCGCGCGGCCCACCCCGGCCTCGTGCCGCCCGCGGAGCTGGACGCGCTGGTGGAGCGCATCCACGYGGCCAGCGGCGGCGAAAGTCGGCGCGCCACCGGGGCCGCGGCCAGCAATCTCGACCTCTACCAGGTCAACTGCAGCTTCTTCGACGCGATGGGCCGCAACGAGACGGCCTATCTGCTGGCCCGTGCCATCCAGTTCTTCCTGCCCGGCGTGCCGCAGGTCTATTACGTCGGCCTGCTGGCCGGCCACAACGACATGGCCTTGCTGGCGCGCACGCAGGTCGGCCGCGACATCAACCGCCATCACTACAGCGAAGGCGAGATCGCCCGCGACTGCGAGCGCCCCGTCGTGCGCCGGCTCATCGAGTTGATCAGGCTGCGCAACCGGCACCCGGCGTTCGGTGGCGAGTTCCGCGTCGAGCCCAGTGGCGACGACGAGTTGCACATGCGCTGGCAGTTGCACAGCGAATGGGCGGCGCTGCGGGTCAACTTCCGCGACCTCACCCACGAGTTGAGCCACAGCGGCGAGGGCGGTGGCCGGGAGACCTTCGCCTTCAGTTGAGCGTCAGCCTCGGTCGCCAGAATGCGCCGCAGTACAAACCTGTGGAGACCCGAGCATGTGGAAGTTGATCGTCGGCTTCATCGCCTTTGCCGCGCTGGCGCTTTTCATCCTGACCAAGAGCGGCGGCAACATCGACCTGAGCGGCGAGAAGCATGACGTGACGGGTGGACACGAGCCTGCCGCTTCTGCCGCGGCTTCGGCCGCCGTCGCCGCTGCGGTCGAGGCGGCATCCGCCCCGGCCTCTGGCGCGTCGCAGTAAGCCTATGCCGGCTCGCCGCTGGCGCGTTGCGGTGCGTTGAGCGGCAGCCGCATCAGCATCTGCGTACCCTCGCCCGGCGAGGAGCGCACCTCGATCTGGCCGCCCAGCACATTGGTCACGATGCTGTGCACGATGTGCATGCCCAGGCCCGAGCCGCCGGTGCCCAGCTTGGTGGTGAAGAAGGGGTCGAAGATGCGCCGCCGTACGGACTCGTCCATGCCGCGGCCATCGTCCGTCACGCTGAGCTCGACCTGCTCTTCGTCCAGCGCCGCGCAATAGACCTTGACGTGCCCCTGTGCCGCGCTGTCGAAGCCGTGCAGCAGCGCGTTCATCAGCAGATTGGTCAGCACCTGGCCGAGCGCGCCGGGATAGCTGTTCATCACCAGGCCATGGCAGAGCTCGGTGTCGATGACGAAGGGCGTGTGCTTGAAGCTGGGCTCGACCATGACGAGCACGTCCTCGACGACCTTGGCCAGGTCGAAGTCGCGCCTGAGGTCGGCCGTCTGGTCGATGGCCACCTGCTTGAAGTCGCGCACCAGGTCGGCGGCCTTCTGCACGTTGCGCTGCAGGATGTCCTGGCCGCGCCGCGTGTCGCGCGCCAGTTCCTCCAGCGTGCTGCGGCGCATCTGCACGCTGCCCGACAGCATGGCCTCGAGCTGCTTGTAGCGGTCGTCCAGGGCCGACACCACGGTCAGTGCATTGCCCAGCGGCGTGTTCAGCTCATGGGCAACGCCCGCCACCAGGCGGCCTAGCGACGCGAGCTTCTCCGACTCGACCAGCTCGCGCTGCGCCTTCTGCAGCGTTTCCAGCGCCTCGGACAGTTCGGCATTGCTGGTCGTCAGCTCGGCCGTGCGCTGGGCGACGGTTTCTTCCAGGTTCACGTTGTGCTGGCGCAGCGCCTCGAAGGCCGACAGCAGGGCCTGGCGCATGCGCTCCATCGCCACGCCCACGCGTGCGATCTCGTCGGCGCCGGCCACACGCAAAGGCTGGTCCAACCGCCCGGCCGCCAGCGCCTCGGCTGAGCCGGTCAGCTCGGTCATGGGCCGCATCACATAGCGCTGCAGAACCCACAGCATCAGTGCCAGCGACAGCGTCAGCGTCAGCATGCTGCGCCAGACCGTGCGCCAGACCTCGGCCTGCTTGGCCTGCAGCAGCGGCGCGGCGCTCATGCGAACGGTCAGCTTGGCGATCTCGCGGCCGTCGCGCTGGATGGGCCGGGTCTGGCTCAGCACCAGATCGCTGTCGCCCTGCTCGCCAGCGCGCTGCTGCGACAGGAAGGGGGCCGACGACGCCGGCTCGACGACCTGCACCGACACGAAGCGTGGATCGTCCATCTGCGCCTTGACCATGGGGTCAGCCAGGTCCGGCGAGACCTGCCAGACCGGCTCGGCCAGCGACAGGGCCATCACCTCGGTGGCGCGCGACAGGTCGCGCTTCAAGTCCTCCATCGCGGTGGCGCGGGTCTTCTGGCCGTCGTAGAGCAACACGGCCGTTGTCGGCAGCAGCAGGCCCAGCAGCAGAGCCAGCACGACGGCGAAGGTCAGGGAACTGCGMTGCCAACCGTATGCAGGTGCGGGCGTGCGGGGCAAGGCGATAGGCGGCAAGGGGCTTTCCGGCATGGGCGGCGCGGAGACGAGCGCTGGCAGCGCGAACACGGCACCGAGGCGGCCAGAGTGTAGGCCCGGCAAAAGCGGTGCAAATGCGCATTCAGACCCGGTGGAGGGCGGGTTTTTCCTGGGGGAGAGGGGCTGCTGGGGGCGGGGGGGCTGGCCCCACAATCCGCGGCCATAAACGCGCCCCGGTGGCGCTTGTCCTGGAGAAAAACAGTGAAGCGTTGGGTTGGCCTGGCGGCCTTGTTCGCTGCCTGTATTGGTATGAATGGCGCATTCGCGCAAAGCACCCTGCGCATCGGCATGGTGGCGGGCTTTTCAGGGCCCGTGGCCGGCATCGTGCAGGAGAGCGCCGAGGGGGCGAAGCTGTACTTCGACTCGGTCAATGCGCAGGGCGGCATCAAGGGTCAGAACATCGAGCTCGTCACGCAGGACGACAAATACGACCCGGCGACCGCCGTGGCCGCTGCCAAGTCCCTGGCCAGCCAGGGTGTGCTGGCGCTGATGCTGAGCCGTGGCACCGGCCCGACCGAGGCTCTGCTGCCCGTGCTGAAGGAGAACAAGCTGCCGCTGATCGCGCCCGCCACTGGCGCCATCAGCCTGCGCGAGCCGGTCCAGCCCTGGGTCTACCACTTGCGCGYCAGCTACCAGAAGGAGGCCGAACGCGCGGTCAAGCACCTGGCCGGCATTGGCGTCAAGCGCATCACCATCGTGCAGGTCAACGACCCCTTCGGCAATGACGCCGGCAAGGGCGCCATCAAGGGCCTGGACGACATCAAGCTGCGCGCCATGTCCAACCTGCGCTTTGACCGCAACAAGCCCGATCTCGCACCGACGATGCAGGCCATCGCCAAGGCCGGCATCGAGGCCGTCGTGCTGATCGGGCCGGCCTATGCCGTCGTCGAAGGCGTGCAGGCGCTGCGCGCGGCCGGCTCCACGGCGCACGTGGCCACGCTGTCCAACAACGCCTCGGCCGATTTCGTGAAGGCGCTGGGCAACGACAGCCGTGGGGTCATCGTGACCCAGCTCTTCCCCTACGAGCGCTCGACGGCCAACCTGATGGTGCGGGAGGCGCTGAGCCTGGCTAAGTCCGCCGGCCGCAACGAGCTGACGCCGGCCCATGTTGAAGGCTTTGCCGCGGCGAAACTGATCGTCGAAGCCCTCAAGCGCGCACCGGGCAAGGAGATCACGCGCGAGAGCCTGGCCAAGGCGCTGGACGGTGCCCGCATYGACCTGGGCGGTCTGCAGGTGCACTACTCCGAGAAGGAGCACAGCGGCCTGGAGTACACCGACGTGTCCATCGTCGGTGAAGACGGCAAGTTCAAGCGCTGAACTCGGCGCGCAGCACCCTTGACCGCGCGATGATGCGGGCCTGTCAAGGCCGCGCATGGCGATCGAGGAGCTGACATGGATCTGGGTTTGAAAGGCCACTGGGCGCTGGTCTGCGCGGCGAGCAAGGGCTTGGGCCGAGGCTGTGCCGAGGCGTTGGTGGGTGAGGGCGTCAACGTCGTCATCACGGCACGCGGCGAGGCCGAGTTGCTGGCGACAGCCGATGCGCTGCGGGCCTTGAACCCTGACGCCGAGGTGCGCGCCGTGGCCGGCGACATTGCCACCCCCGAGGGCCGTGCTGCCGCGCTCGCGGCCTGCCCGCGGGTGGACATCCTCATCAACAATGCCGGCGGCCCGCCGCCCGGGGATTTCCGCGACTGGGGCCGCGAGCAGTGGATCGCCGCGCTGGACGCCAACATGCTGGCACCCATCGAGCTCATCAAGGCGACGGTGGACGCGATGGCGGCGCGCGGCTTCGGCCGCATCGTCAACATCACCTCGGGCGCGGTCAAAGCGCCCATCGACACGCTGGGCCTGTCCAACGGCGCGCGTTCGGGCCTGACCGGCTTTGTCGCCGGCGTGGCCCGCCAGCCGCGCCTGGCCGGCGCCAATGTGACGATCAACAACCTGCTGCCGGGTGCCTTCGATACCGACCGACTGAAGAAGGGCTTCGCCGCCGGCGCCGCCAAGGCGGGCGTCGGCGCGGATGAACTGGCGGCCAGGCGCCGCGCGGCCATTCCGGCGCAGCGCTTCGGCAC
>NZ_JBFUMO010000293.1:0-7168 GCF_054049355.1 Roseateles sp. P5_E11
GGGGTTCATCCCCAAGACCCGTGGGCTCGGTCATGGCCTTGCGCTCGGACGGCGCGGTCGTCGGATCGGTATCGGGCGGATGCATCGAGGATGACCTGATCCGCCGGTTCGCGATCCCGCACGGCAACGACCCGATCGAGCCCATGTCCGGCCCGCCGCGGCTGCTCAGCTACGGCATTGGTGCGGATGAGGCGCATCGGTTCGGCTTGCCTTGCGGTGGCACGCTGGAACTGCTGCTTGACTTCAATCCCAGGGCGGACGAGCTGGGTGATGTCCTGGCCCTGCTTAGGCTTGGCGTGCTCATCGAGCGCCGCGTCGACATGGCCGACGGAACCGCAACGCATCGCGCGAGCGCCACGCCGCAAGCACTGCGCCTGACCTCGATCGAGATGTTGGCAAGGTTCGGGCCTGAATACCGCATGCTGCTGATCGGAGGCGGGCAGATGTCCGAGTACCTCGCCACGATGGCGCTCTTCAACGGCTTCCAGGTCTTCATCAGCGATCCCCGCGACGAACACCTCGTCAGCTGGAGCGTGGACGGCGCGATGCTGATGCGCGGGGTTATGCCCGACGATGCCGTGGCTGCCTTCAAGCCAGACCGGCGAAGCTGCGTCATTGCGCTGACCCACGACCCAAAGCTCGATGACCTGGCCCTGCTGGCTGCGCTTGAGACGAATGCGTTCTATGTCGGCGCCATCGGAAGCCGGCGCAACAGCGATGCACGAAGGCGACGCATGCGGGAACATTTTGGCGTGGAGGAGGGGACCTTGGCGCGTCACCACGCGCCGATCGGGATATTCATCGGTAGCAAGACGCCGCCGGAGATTGCGGAGAGCGTGATGGCCGAGGTCATCGCCTGTCGCAATGCCGTGCCTCTGCCTCACACCATGCGCGTCCAGGTCGCGAAGGACGAATCCGAAGCCATGGGCAGGGAGCGAGTCCTTCCGGGCGCGGCAGCCCTGGCTGGCTACAGCGCCTGAGCGACTTGCGGTGCGAGCTCCCGGCGCAGATGCAGTCGGAACTCGTCCAGCAACGCCTCCCGCCCAGCTTGCGAGAGGCTGGCAGGGGAATAGGCCACGAACGACGGYAGCACATCCATGCCGACAAAGCCAAGGACACCGCCGGTGATGGGCTTCAGGTTGTTTTCCACCGATCCCGTCGTCCCGCTGTCAGCCGCCAGCTCTTCACGGCTGCCGCCAGTGGTCATTGCCACCATCGCCCGTCGCCCGGCGAGCAGTCCGGTGTCGAAGAGGTAGTCGTCCGTGTAGGCGAAACCATGGGTGAGCACGCGGTCGATCCAGCCCTTGAGGATGGCCGGCGGGCCGTACCACCAGTAGGGGAACTGCAGCACGATCAGGTCCGCAGCCAGGATCAGCGACTGCGCCCGCAGAATGTCCGCCGCATAGGCGCCCGTGGGATGGGCGTGACGCTGCTCGTGGACCAGCCCGAACCGCGGCGCATCGGTCAACGACGTGAAGTCGCCGGCGCCCGCCACCGCCGCGAATCCGCGCTGATACAGGTCCTCGACAACCACCTCGTAGCCGAGCTCGGCGAGTTGCCGGCTGGCAGCATCCCGCATCGCGGCGTTGAAGCTCAACGCAGGCTCGGGATGGGCATACAGGATCAGTGCCGTGCCCGTTGATCCCTCAGCAAGCATCTCCATGGTCATGACGAGGTGTGCGCTGCCGCGGGCTGTTCCTCGTCTGGGGCGCCCCGGAACGTCTGGCCGGAGCTGGAGGGTGCGGCACTGTGCCCGAATCGATCAACACGCGCAAAAAGTGGGGCGATCAGCCGCCGCTCGCCGGCCTTCGACACTGCCTGCGTGCGGCTGGACACGCCAAGCTTCTCGAGAATGGAGCTGACGTGTGTCTTGACCGTGGCAATGGAGACGGTCAGCTCGCGCGCGATCGCCTTGTTGCACATGCCGGATGCGATCAGATTGAGAACGCTGAGTTCACGATCGGTCAGCGACACCCGGACCAGGCTGTCAGCCAACTGGCTTGCAACAGCGGGCGACAGATGGCGCATGCCTCGCAGGACGGACGAGGCCGCCTGCTGCAGTTCATCCAGCGTCGAGCTGCTCAGCAGAAGGCCGTCCGCGCCGGCCGACAGTGCCGCACGAATCTCCCGCTCGCTCTCGATGTCGAGCAGGATCAGCACCCGGGCGTCCGCGCCAGTCTGCGAGTCCGAGCCACGCTGCAACCAGGCCATCCCGTGGCCATAGTCCGCAACGATCAGGTCAGCGCGGTCGGCGGGCCCGCCGTCAGCTGCGGAGGGATTCTGGTGGCGCACCACGTGCATGCCCGCCTGGGATTCGAAGAACGAGCGAAGGCCGGCATCCATGATCGGATGCCGATGCACAACAGCCACGCCGAATCCTGAAGGGGAGCTCATCTGAGGCCAAAGATTGATCGACTACGAACTCTTTGTAATGTATGAGGGGTGCCTCCCCGCGCAAGGTGCCCGATTATGAAAAATAGGTTCATGACTCTTCACGCTATTTCACAGAATGCCGGTGAGTTGAGAAGCTAGGTCGCAACCCTTCGGGCAGCTGGCCAGCGCGCCCGCGAGAGCCGCAGGGTGGGCTCCGTTGCCATGCGCTGGCCGGGCCGGAAGGCGGCGTCGACGCGGCCCATGTCAGGTGGCCGCCGACAGTGGGGCGGCCCGAAGGACCAGCAGGCCAAGGACAGCCTCGATGAACGGGACCGCGACGCCGACATGCTCTGCAATCTCGTGGACGACCCGGACGATCGCGTCGACCTCCAGCGGCCGTCCGGCCTCCACGTCCTGCAGCATGGACGTCTTGAACGCGCCGAGCAGCCGCGTGCTGGCGATCCGGTCATCGATGGACATTCCCAGCGAGATGCCGAGGCGTTCGCCGACCTCGCGGGCCTCAACCATCATCTTCTCGATCAGGCGTCGCGTCAGCGGCTCGTCGAGGAGCCGGTCGGCGGTGGCGAGCGTAAGGGCACTGGTGGGGTTCATCGTGAGATTGCCCCAGAGCTTGGTCCAGATCTCGCGGTGGATGTCCTCGGTGACCGTCACCTCGAACCGAGCGCTCCCGAGCATGGCGGCGATGGGCTGCACGCGTGCGGAGGACTCCGGCGTCGGCGCTCCGACGATGAGTCGGCGCCCGCGGCCGGGCACGACGCGTCCCGCGGCATCCAGCGCCGATGACAGGTGCACCACACATCCCAGGCATTGCGCGGGTGGCAGTGCCTTCCATGTGGCGCCGTCGGGATCTATCGACAGTCGTGGAGGCTTGCGCGCATCGCCACGCAGCCCATGGAAGAACCACCAGGGCACGCCGTTCATCAGAGAGACGACGCTGGTGTCCGGGCCGATCAGCGGCGCGAGGCTGGGTGCAAGCGCCGGCAGCCCGGTGCCTTTTGTGCAGAGGAACACGACGTCCTGCTGACCGAGTTCCCCGGCGTGGGCCGAGACCACGGGCCGCCTGACGGTTTCCATACCGTCGGGCGACAACAGGACCAACCCGTTAGCGTGGATCTGCGCGGCGCGTCGCTCGCTGGCCAGCAAGGTGATGTTGACGCCGGCATCCAGCAGGTCCGATGCCAGCAGTCCGCCGATGGCGCCCGGGCCGACGACACAAACTCGCGATGAGCTGTTCATGCGGCTCTCCTCGTCTGTCGGTCTCGGGATTCCAGCCTGATCAGCGCGTCCAGCACGTCCTGACCCCCACCGAGTGCGGGATCAAACTGCAATGCATCGCGGCTGGCGGCCGCCGCGATCTCGTCGGGTATCGCGAGCGGCGTCTGGCCGAGAGCGGCCGTCGCGACCTGGACCTCGCAAGCTCTGTTCAGCGTCCACAGGTTGGCAAACGCCTGGGCGATGGTGGAGCCAACGGATAGCAGGCCATGGTTGCGCAGGATCAGCAGCGGGCGCCCGGCCAGGTTGCTCACCAGTCGCTCACCTTCGTCTGCGCGCAGGGTGATGCCCTCGAAGTCGTGGAAGCTCACCCTGTCCCTCAGCTGCGCCGCGTAGAAGTTCGTGCACTGCAGGCCCTCCTGGGTGCAGGCGACAGCCATGCCCGCCGTGGTGTGGACATGCATGACGCAATGAGCCTCAGGAACGGCGCCGTGGATGGCCGAGTGAATGACGAAGCCTGCGGGGTTCGTGGTGTACGGCGAGTTGCCGCGAGGACGCCCGTCCAGGCCGACCTTCACAAGGTTGTCGGGGGTGACTTCGCTGTAGTGCAGGCCGAATGGATTGATCAGGAACGTGTCGAGCTCCCCTGGCACGCGTGCACTGATGTGGTTGTAGATGAGCTCGTCCCACCCCAGCATTGCGAACACCCGATACGTCGCCGCAAGCTGTGCCCTCAGGGCGGCTTCCGTGTTGGCCTCAGCCATGGGTGGCTCCCTTCGCGCTCAACGCCTTCGACAGGGCGGTCAGCAGCCTTTGGTTCTCCTGTGCCGTGCCCACACTGATCCGCAGATGCGATGCGAGCTCGTAGCCTCCGAGTGGCCGCACGATGACGCCTTGCGACAGCAAGGCAGCATTCACCTGCGCGGCATCGTCGAAGCGCGCGAGCAGGAAGTTCCCCACGGAAGGGGACCACTCCACGCCCAGAGCAACGAGCCCATCCTGTAGTTGCCGCATGCCCTGGGTGTTGGTCTCGTAGGTCTGGCGCAGGAAGTCCTTGTCGCGCAGTGCCGCGATGGCCGCAGCCTGGGCGGGTGTCGTGACATTGAAGGCGGGCCGAACGCGCTGCATCCACTGGACGAGGGCGGGGTTGCCGACTCCGTAGCCGACGCGCAGACCGGCCAAGCCGTATGCCTTCGAGAACGTCCGCGTGACCAGGAGGTTGTCGAAGCGGCGCAGCCAGTCGATCGCGTTGTACTGGAGATGCGCGGGGAGGTACTCGTTGTAGGCCTCGTCCAGCACCACGACCACGTGACTCGGCACTGCCGCCAGGAAGCGCTGCAGGGCCGCGGCCTCGATGAAGGTGCCGGTGGGGTTGTTGGGGTTGGCAACAAAGACCAGGCGCGTGTGCGCGCCGATCCGTGCAAGCATGGCGTCCAGGTCGTGTCCCAGCTCGCGGGCCGGCACGACGATGTGCCGGGCGCCCATCCGCTGCGTTGCCTGCCTGTAGACGATGAATGCGTATTCGCTGTGGACGCACTCGGCGTTCGAGTCGAGGAAGGCCGTGGCGGCAAGGTCCAGGATCTCGTTGGAGCCGCTGCCCATGACGATCCACTCGGCGGGAACATCGAGATGGGCGCTCAGGGCTGCGCGCAGGTCGTGCGCATCCGCATCCGGATATCGCCCCAGCGCGGAACTGGCCGACAGGTAGGCCTGCTTCGCGAGGTCGCTCATGCCGAGCGGGTTCTCGTTGCTCGCAAGCTTGACGATCTCACCTTCAGGGATGCCCGTCTCGCGGGCAACCGTGGCGATCGGGCGGCCTGCAACGTAGGGGAACGTCTCGCGAATGTGGGGTGGCGGCTGGATGGGCATGGAACGTCTGGTGTCTGGTCGGTGGGGGCAGGGCGGCAGGCCAGCTGGAGATGCAGGCTCCTGGCCTGGAGCCCAGGCTGTTCATGATTGGCCGAGCCCTTGCGGGGGCGGCAGGCCCTGCGTTTCAGCGGAGTCGCCGATTCGTCAGTCCAGGTGGATGTTGGATACGCGGATGACCTGGCTCCACTTCTCGCGCTCGGCCTTGGCATAGGCAGCCATCTCTGCGGGAGTGCTGGGGATGGCCTCCAGGCCAAGGGTCTGAAAACGAGCCTTTGCCGCTGTGGATCCGAGGGCCTGGTTCAGCGCCTTGTTGAGCGTTGCGATCACATCGGGCGGCGTGCCGGTCGGCACGACGAGCCCTTGCCAGGCATAGGCCTCGAAGCCCTTCATGCCTTGCTCGTCCAGGGTCGGGACCGATTCAAAGCCGGCGATCCTCCTGGGGCTTGCGACGCCGATGGGCTTGAGCTTGCCTGACTGGATGTGCGAGTAGCCGCTGGCCGTGTCCACGAACATGATCTGGACCTGGCTGCCCAGGACGTCCTGGATGGCGGGCGCGGCGCCGCGATACGGAACATGCAACAGCTTCAGGCCCGCGCGACCGGCAAACAGCTCAGTCGCCAGGTGATGCGGGCTCCCGGCGCCGGGCGTGGCGAAGGTAACGGCAGTGCTCTGCTGCCTGGCCCAGGTGGTGAACTCTGCCAGCGTGGTGGCCGGCACTGCGGGGCTCACGACAAGGATCATCGGAAACCTGGCCATCAGTCCGAAGGGCGCGAAGTCGCGCTCGGCGCTGTACGGAAGCTTGGCATACAGCGCCGGGTTCGCCGCAAGCGTTGCGGTGTCCGCGGTCAGCAGGACATATCCATCCGCCTTGGACTTGGCAGCGTAGTCCGCCCCGATGTTCGTCGCGGCACCAGGCTTGTTGTTGATGACGATGGTCTGGCCCAGCGACTTGCTCATCTGTTCGCTGAGCGTCCGCGCTACGACGTCCGAGCCGCCTCCGGCGGGATAGGGCACGACCCACTCGATGAGCTTGTCTGGGTAGGCGGCCGCGCAAAGCGGCGCCGCGAGAGCCAGGCCGGCCAGTGCCGTGCGCAAGAACGGGAGGGCGAACATCGATGTCTCCATTGGTGCCGGTGGGTGCGGTCCGGGCATGCGCTGGCCGCCCTGATCTGCACACAGTGTATGCAAATCAAGTTGCGCGCGCAACCACTTTTGAAGACGACTGGAAGGCTAGTCCGACGCGTCCCTGTCGTCGCCGACCGCCTGACGCGCATGAGCAACCAGGCGGTCGAGAAGCTCGCTGAACAGCTGGACTTCCGGCCCGTTCAGGCAGGACACGATCTGGGCGTTCCGAGCCTCGATCAGGGCCATGACCCGCTCCCAGGCTTTCTCACCCTTGGCGGTCAGCGTGAGCACCACGCCACGGCCGTCGGTGGCGCTGGCCGCCTTGCGAACGAGCGCCTGGTCCACGAGCGACTGCGCGGCACGGCTGGCCTGTCCCTTGTTCAGGTTGGCACGCTGTGCAAGTTCATTGACCGAGAGAGGGCTGAACGCGCCGATGGCTGCCAAGCAGCGGCCCTCGCTGTACTGGATGCCAACCTCGGTCTCGTAGGCGGCCTGGGTCACCCTGTCGTTGAGCTTCGACAGCGTGTGCAGCCTGTACGTGATGCTGCGATCCAGAGGGATGGGCATG
>NZ_JBFUMO010000294.1:0-7112 GCF_054049355.1 Roseateles sp. P5_E11
AGCCGTCGCCACRTCGGCGATGTTGCGCACCTGGCCCGTCAGGTTGGACGCCATCGAGTTGACGTTGTCGGTCAGGTCCTTCCAGACCCCCGCCACGCCAGGCACCGCAGCCTGGCCACCGAGCTTGCCTTCGGTACCCACTTCGCGCGCCACACGCGTCACTTCGGACGCAAAGGCGCGCAGCTGGTCCACCATGGTGTTGATGGTTTCCTTCAGCTGCAGGATCTCGCCGCGCACGTCCACGGTGATCTTCTTGGACAGGTCACCATTGGCCACCGCGATGGTCACGTCGGCGATGTTGCGCACCTGGCCCGTCAGGTTGGAGGCCATCGAGTTGACGTTGTCGGTCAGGTCCTTCCACGTGCCGGCCACGCCGGGCACCTGGGCCTGGCCACCCAGCTTGCCCTCGGTACCCACCTCGCGCGCCACGCGGGTCACTTCACCGGCGAAGGCGTTGAGCTGGTCGACCATGGTGTTGATGGTGTCCTTGAGCTCCAGGATCTCGCCGCGCACGTCCACCGTGATCTTCTTGGACAGGTCGCCGTTGGCCACGGCCGTCGTCACCTCGGCGATGTTGCGCACCTGGCCCGTCAGGTTGGAAGCCATGAAGTTGACGTTGTCCGTCAGGTCCTTCCACGTGCCGGCAACACCCGGCACCTGGGCCTGGCCGCCGAGCTTGCCGTCCGTACCCACCTCGCGCGCCACGCGGCTCACTTCGGACGCGAAGCCGTTGAGCTGGTCCACCATGGTGTTCAGTGTGTTCTTCAGCGCCAGGATCTCGCCCTTGACCTCCACAGTGATCTTCTTGGAGAGGTCACCGCTGGCCACGGCCGTCGCCACATCGGCGATGTTGCGCACCTGGCCCGTCAGGTTGGAAGCCATGAAGTTGACGTTGTCGGTCAGGTCCTTCCAGGTACCTGCCACGCCGGGCACCTGGGCCTGGCCGCCGAGCTTGCCGTCCGTGCCCACCTCGCGCGCCACACGGCTCACTTCCGAGGCGAAACCGTTGAGCTGGTCCACCATCGTGTTGAGCGTGTTCTTCAGCTCCAGGATCTCGCCCTTCACGTCGACCGTGATCTTCTTGGACAGGTCGCCGCCGGCCACAGCCGTCGCCACGTCCGCGATGTTGCGCACCTGGCCCGTCAGGTTGGACGCCATCGAGTTGACGTTGTCGGTCAAGTCCTTCCACGTACCCGCCACGCCGGGCACCTGGGCCTGGCCACCGAGCTTGCCGTCGGTGCCCACCTCGCGCGCCACACGGCTRACCTCACCGGCAAAGCCGTTGAGCTGGTCGACCATSGTGTTGATGGTGTTCTTCAGCTCCAGGATCTCGCCGCGCACGTCCACCGTGATCTTCTTGGACAGGTCGCCGTTGGCCACGGCGGTGGTCACGTCGGCGATGTTGCGCACCTGGGCCGTCAGGTTGGTCGCCATCGCGTTGACGGAGTCGGTCAGGTCCTTCCAGATACCGGCCACGCCGCGGCCTTGCGCCTGGCCGCCGAGCTTGCCKTCGGTACCCACCTCRCGCGCCACGCGRSTCACTTCGGAGGCAAAGCCGCCGAGCTGGTCGACCATGGTGTTGATGGTGTTCTTCAACTCCAGGATCTCGCCGCGCACGTCCACGGTGATCTTCTTGGACAGGTCGCCGTTGGCCACGGCCGTCGTCACCTCGGCAATGTTGCGCACCTGCCCGGTCAGGTTGGAGGCCATGAAGTTGACGTTGTCGGTCAGGTCCTTCCAGGTGCCGGCCACGCCGGGCACCTGGGCCTGGCCGCCGAGCTTTCCGTCGGTGCCCACCTCGCGCGCCACACGGCTCACCTCGCCGGCAAAGCCGTTGAGCTGGTCGACCATGGTGTTCATGGTGTTCTTCAGGGCAAGAATCTCTCCCTTCACCTCCACGGTGATCTTTTTCGACAAGTCGCCGCTGGCCACGGCCGTGGCCACGTCCGCGATGTTGCGCACCTGGTTCGTCAGGTTGGACGCCATCGAGTTGACGTTGTCGGTCAGGTCCTTCCATGTGCCGGCCACGCCGGGCACCGCGGCCTGGCCGCCGAGCTTGCCCTCGGTGCCCACCTCGCGGGCCACGCGGGTCACTTCGGACGAGAAGCCGTTGAGCTGGTCGACCATCGTGTTGATGGTTTCCTTCAGCTCCAGGATCTCGCCCTTCACGTCCACCGTGATCTTGCGGCTCAAGTCGCCGCGCGCCACGGCCGTCGTCACGTTGGCGATATTGCGCACCTGGGCCGTCAGGTTGGTCGCCATCGCGTTGACCGAGTCGGTCAGGTCCTTCCAGGTGCCCGCCACGCCGGGCACCACCGCCTGGCCGCCCAGGCGCCCGTCGGTGCCCACCTCGCGGGCCACCCGGGTCACTTCGGACGCGAACGAACGCAGCTGGTCCACCATGGTGTTGGTGGCTTCCTTCAACTGCAGGATCTCGCCGCGCACGTCGACGGTGATCTTCTTGGACAGGTCGCCGTTGGCCACGCCGATGGTCACCTCGGCGATGTTGCGCACCTGGGCGGTCAGGTTGCCGGCCATCTGGTTGACGGAATCGGTCAGGTCCTTCCAGACGCCCGACACGCCCTTCACCTGGGCCTGGCCGCCGAGCTTGCCCTCGGTGCCCACCTCGCGCGCCACGCGAGTCACTTCACTCGTGAACACCGACAGCTGGTCGATCATGGTGTTGACCAGGCGCGCGGAGCGCAGGAACTCGCCCTTGAGCTCRCGGCCGTCCACCTCCAGCTCCATGGACTGGCTCAGGTCGCCCTTGGCCACCGCGCCGATGGTGCGCGCGATCTCGGCGGTCGGCCGCACCAGGTCGTCCATCAGCGTGTTGATCGATTCGACCTTGATGGCCCAGCCGCCCAGCGATCCCGGCATCGACATGCGGTGCTTGAGCCGGCCTTCCTTGCCGACCGTGGCGGAGAGCCGCGACACCTCGGAGGCGATGCGCGCCTCCTGGGCGGTGATCTGGTTGAAGGCGGCGGCGATCTGGCCGTCGATGCCGTCCCAGCTGTTGGGCAGGCGGATCGTGAAGTCGCCGTCGCGCAGTGCGGACAACGCCGCCAGGATCTGGCGCGAGCGTGGAGCGCTCAGCTCGGCGCCGCCATTCAACACATCGGCCGTAGCGGCCGGAATGGTCGCCTTGGGGTTGGCGCGCTTTCTGCGAGGTTGCTGCGCGATGTCGACACTCATGGTCCCGCCCGATTCAGAAATTAGGAGTGAGTTTCGCCCGGCGCCGGGTCATTTCAAACCGCTGTGCCAGGTACGAAAAGTGCCCGCTTCTAGCATGGCAATCTAGGGGGATCAAGTCCCTTTTCCGGGCCGCTCTTGCGCGAACACGCGAGTCATTTCAATCCGGCTTCTCTCGCATGTTCGACCGCATACCGGATCAGCTCCGCCTGCCCGTCCAGCTCCAGCTTGCGCTTGATGCTCTGGCGGTGGGCCTCGACGGTGCGCACCGACAGGTCCAGGTCGCGGGCAATCTGCTTGCTCGACGCGCCCTGCCCCAGCAGGCTGAGGATCTCGCTTTCGCGCGGCGTCAGCACCGGCTTGGGGGCCTGGCCGCGGAATAGCCGGCCTGAGACTGCAGCGCTCAGGAAGGTGCCGCCCGCGGCCACCGCGTCGATCGCCGACACGATCTCGGTCGCCGGCGCATCCTTGAGCACATAGCCTCGCGCACCGGCGGTCAGCGCACGTTGCACGTATTCGGGGTTGTCATACATGCTGAACATCAGCAGCCTGATGGATGGCCGGGCGGCCAGCATCTCGGCGCCCAGCGTGATGCCGTTGCCGTCCTTCAAGCCCACATCCATCAGCACGACGTCGGGCGCCGTGCGCGCCAATTGCTCCAGGGCCTCGGCGCGCCCGCCGGCCTCACCAACGATCTCGAAGCGCGGCACGGCTGCCAGGCGYGCAACCAGGCCCTCCCGCACCATCGGGTGGTCGTCAACGAGCAGGATGCGGATGGGTGTCGGGGTCATGCAGCAGCGCGAGCCAGGTCGGAAGCCGCTAGTTTGACCGTGAGGCGACTGCCCATGCCGGGCGAAGCGAAGAGACTCAGGCGGGCACCGAGGGCGGCCGCCCGTTCGCGCATGCTGCGCAGGCCCAGTCCCCGGTCGGCTGCGGCCTGGGCGGCGTCGGCGTCGAAGCCCTGGCCGTCATCGTTGATTTCCAGCGCCAGGCCACCGTCGCGCTCGAAACRCAGCAGCACGCTCACCGTCGTCGCGTGGGCATGCCGGGCCGCGTTGTTCAGCGCTTCCTGGGCAATGCGGAACAGGGCCGTGTTCACGGCCTCGGGCAAGCCCACCTCCTCACCCTCAACCGCCGCCGAGAAATGCGTGCCACCGGCAGCGTCGAACTCGCCCGCCAGATGCTGCAGTGCCGCAGGCAGGCCGAGGGTGTCCAGCAGCGCCGGCCGCAGCGCGTGGGACAGGTGGCGCACCTCGGCCAGCGTGCTGTTCAGGCGCTTCAAGGCCAGCTCCTGCAGCCGCGCAGCGCCCTTGGGTTCGTGCTGGGCGGACTCGATCAGCAGCTTGGTGGCCACCAGCGCCTGGCTGACGCCGTCATGCAGCTCGCGCGCCAGCCGTGCGCGCTCGTCCTCCTGGCTCTGCACGACCTGGCGGGCCAGGGCACGCAGCTTGGCCTCGGCGCTGCGGTGCTCGCTCAGGTTCAGGGCCAGCGCACCGGCGCTGATCAGCGCGACGCCGAAGACGGCGACAGCGCCCACCCACAGCATGGTGGCCGTGATGTTCTGGCGCGCGCCGCGCTCCAGTTCGGCCATCGTGGCCTCGATGCCGTCCAGGTACAGGCCCGTGCCCAGCATCCAGTCCCACTGCGGCACGGTGACGACATAGCCCAGCTTGGGCGCCAGCAGGCTGCTGGACGGCTTGCGCCACAGGTATTCGACATAGCCGCCGCCGGCCTTGGCCTGATTGATGAGCTGCTGGATGGTGGGCCGGCCCTTCGGGTCGCGCATCTCCCAGAGGTTTTGCCCGATCAGCTCGGGCTGGCGCGAATGCATCAGCACGTGGCCGTCCAGCGAATAGACGAAGAAATAGCCGTCGCGGCCGTAGTCCAGCGAGGACAGGATGGCCAGCGCCCTCTCGGGCCCGCCCGGCTGGCCGAGCAAGGGCTGGATGGTGCTGACCGCCAGGTCGACGTAATGCTTGAGCTCGGTGCGCCGCGCGTCCATATAGCTGGCGCGCACCAGCGCATGCTCGCGCGCCGCCAGCTCGCTTTCCTGCTGGCGCACGGCCAGCGCGATCAGCGCGAGGGAGGCCAGCAGCGGCAGCAGCGCCAGCAGGAACAGGCGGCCCCGCAGGGACAGGGCCGCCCAGGCTTTCATCAGCGGCCCAAGGTTGCGGCGCTCGGCGCTGCCTTGCGCTGGATCGGCTTCCACCCCTCCAGGCGCTTCATCACATCGGCAATCGCCGCATCCAGCTGCGTGTCATCGCCGCCGTTGACGGCCGCCGGGTCGAGTTCGACGTCGATGTCAGGCGACACGCCCTCGTTCTCGATGCGCCATTCGCCATCCGGTGTGTAGAAACGAAAGAAGGGCACGGTCAGGAAGCCGCCATCGGTCAGCGGCGGGTTGGCCGAGATGCCAATCAGGCCGCCCCAGGTGCGCTTGCCGATCAGCGGCCCCAGGCCCACGCGCTTGAAGGCATAGGGCATGAAGTCGCCACCCGAACCGGCGTCCTGGTCGATCAGCATGGCCTTGGGGCCGTAGATGGCACCGCCCGGCGTGTCGAAGACCAGGCCGTCACGGTCCTTCCAGCTGCCCAGATACGGCCGCGACAGCAGCTCCGTCACGTAGTTCGCCGCTTGCCCACCGCCATTGCGGCGGTCGTCGACGATCAGCGCCTGCTTGTCGATCTGCGCGAAGAACATGCGGTTGAAGTGCTCGAAGCCCTGGCCCGCGGTGTCGGGCATGTAGACATAGGCAATCTTGCCGCCGCTCTTTTGCTCCACCTTCCTGCGGTTGCCGTCGATCCAGGCCCAGCGGCGCAGCAGGCTCTCGTTGGCAATGGGCTCGACGGTGATCTCGCGGCGACCCTTGCCGGCGGCGTCCCGAGCGATGGCAATGACGACCTGCTTGCCGACGGTATTTTCCAGCAGCGAATAGATGTTGGTCGGCTCCATCAGCTCATGGCCGTTGATGGCGAGGATGAAGTCCCCTTCCTTCACACCCAGGCCGGCCACCGTCAGCGGCGAGCGCAGATTGGGGCTGAGGCGGTCGCCGGCGTAGAGCCTGGCGACCTTGTAGCGACCCTGCTCGACGACGAAGTCCGCGCCCAGCAGGCCGACGGCGACGGGCGCCTCCTGATGCACGTCACCACCGCCGGCACGGTTGTGGCCGACCTGCAGTTCGCCAATCATCTGCACGAGCAGGTCGTTCAGGTCCTCGCGGCGCTGCACATGGGCCAGTTGCGGCAGATAGCGGTCATAGACGGCCTGCCAGTTCAAGCCATGCATGGCCGGGTCGTAGAAGAACTCCTTCTCCATCCACCAGGCCTCGTCGAAGATCTGCTTCCACTCGGCCTTGGGGTCGACACGGGCTCGCAGGCCCGACAGGTCCAGCGGCTTGCTGTCGCCCTTGTCATTGGCATCGCCCACCTCCAGCTTGCCGCCGGCCACGGTCAGCAGCAGCTTCTTGTGGTCTTCGCTCAGCGAGAACTCGGCAATGCCGGTGCGCAGCAGTTTGGGCTTGCGCTCCTCGAAGTCGAAGCGCCACAGCTCGGCCGTCGCGCGACGCTCGGCCTGCGGCGGCTCGTTGCTGGCGCCGGGTTGCGGGCGCTGCAGATAGAAGAGCGCGCCGTCCGAGGCGACTGCCAGGTTGTCGTAATTGCGCTCGGCCACCGGCAGGGCCACGACGCGATCGATCAGGCCATCGAGGTCGACCTTGATCGGCTTGACCGGTTCGGGCTTGGGCTTTTCGTCCTTCTTGGCGTCGGCCTTCTTGTCGTCTTTCTTCTTGTCCGTTTTTTCGTCCTTCTTCTCGTCCTTGTTCTCGTCCTTCTTGTCGTCCTTCTTGCCATCCTCGTCACCCGCCTTGGGCGCCAGCGGCGACTTGCCGTCGGCCGCGAGCACCACGGCGTAGAGGCCGGCAC
>NZ_JBFUMO010000295.1:0-7094 GCF_054049355.1 Roseateles sp. P5_E11
GCTGGTGACAGGGGCAGCGGCGAGAGCGCAGCGGSTCGCGTCTGCCCACTCACCGAGCGTTTTCGCGCGCCGCTCTTGGCGGCGTCGCGCTGGTGTGCGGTTCAGCGCCTCTTCTTTGGTAACTTTCTTCTGGCSCCGCAGAAGAAAGTTACCCGGCCGCCGGGACGGACTCCCGGCAATGCGGCGATCAAGCGCACGCCAGGCAAAGACTCCCAATGCCTAGCCCTACCACCAGTTGGCTTGAAAGCAAGGGCTGGAAAGCCTTCCCCTTCCAGCGCACCGTCTGGAAGGAAATGAAGCAAGGCCACTCCGGCCTCCTCCACGCCACCACCGGCTCCGGCAAGACCTTGGCCGTCTGGCTCGGCGCGCTGCAAGCCTTCGGCGGCAAGGAAGCGCCGCTGACCGTCATCTGGGTCACACCGATGCGCGCCCTCAGCCACGACACGCTGCTGGCCCTGCAAGACGCCGCCGCCACGCTCGCTCCGGACTGGACACTGGCCGCCCGCACCGGCGACACATCCAGCAGCGAGCGCGCCTCACAGCAACGCCGTTGGCCGACCGCGCTCGTCACCACACCCGAGTCCCTGAGCCTGATGCTGTCCCGCGCCGACGCCCCGGACATCCTGAAGCGCGTGCGCCTGGTCGTCGTCGATGAATGGCATGAATTGCTGGGCACGAAGCGCGGCGTGCAACTGCAGCTGGCGCTGGCGCGGCTGCGGCGCTGGAACCCGGCGCTGATGACCTGGGGCCTGTCGGCCACGCTGGCCAATCTCGACGAGGCGCGTGACGTGCTGGCGCCGGAGGCGGTGCTGGTGCGYGGCGCCCAGGACAAGAAGATCGACATCGCGACGCTGCTGCCCGCTCGCATCGAGCGCTTCGCCTGGGGCGGCCACATGGGTCTGACCATGCTGCCGGCCGTCGCCGAGCTGATCGACAAGGCGGCCAGCACCTTGGTGTTCACCAACACGCGCTCCCAGAGCGAGCGCTGGTTCCAGGCGCTGCTGGACGCACGGCCCGACTGGGCAGGCGCGATCGCCCTGCACCACGGCTCCATCGACGCCGAGTTGCGCCGGTGGGTGGAGGCGGCCATGAAGGCTGGTCAGCTCAAGGCCGTGGTGTGCACGGCCAGCCTGGATCTGGGTGTGGACTTCCTGCCGGTGGACCAGGTGCTGCAGATCGGCTCGGCCAAGGGCGTCGCGCGGTTGCTGCAGCGCGCGGGCCGCAGCGGCCATGCGCCGGGGCGGCGCTCGCGCGTGACCATGGTGCCGACGCACAGCCTGGAGATCGTCGAGGCCTCGGCCCTGCGCGCCGCCGTGGAGGCCGGCCGCATCGAGCCGCGCCATGCGCCGGCGGCGCCGCTGGACGTGCTGGTGCAGCACCTCGTCACCGTCGCGCTGGGCGGCGGCTTCCGGCCCGCGCAGCTGCTCGCCGAGGTGCGCACGGCACCGAGCTATCGGCATCTGAGCGACGAGGCCTGGCAATGGGCCCTGGCCTTTGTGCGCCATGGCGGCGAGAGCCTGCGCGCCTACCCGGACTTCCAGCGCGTGGTGCCCGACGACGAGGGCGTGTGGCGTGTGCCGGACGCGCGGCTGGCGCGGCGCCACCGCAGCAACATCGGCACCATCGTGTCGGACGCCATGATGAGCGTGCAGTTCCTGGGCGGGGGGCGCATCGCGACGGTGGAGGAGAGCTTCATCGCGCGGCTCAAGCCCGGTGATGTCTTCCTGCTGGGCGGCCGGGCGCTGGAGCTGGTGCGCGTCGAAGGGCTGACCGCCTATGTGCGCATCGGCAAACCGGGCCGCGCACTGCTGCCGCGCTGGAACGGCGGGCAGTTCCCGATCTCCGACACGCTGGCCGATGCGATGCTGGAGCGCTTCGATGAAGCGGCGCAGGGTCGCTATCTGGACAAGGAGATGCGCTTCGTCGCACCGCTGCTGAAGCTGCAGGCCGAATGGTCGGCCCTGCCCGGGCCGCAGCGGCTGCTGGCCGAGGTGCAGACCTCGTCGGACGGCCATCACCTCTTCCTCTACCCGTTCGCCGGCCGCACGGTGCACCTTGGCCTGGCCTGGCTGCTGGCCTGGCGCGTGGGGCGCGACACGCCGGCCACCTTCACCGTCGCCATCAACGAATACGGCATGGAGCTGCTCAGCGCCACCGACGTCGACTGGGCCACGCGCCTGCCGCAGCTGCTTGCGGCCGTCGATCGCCACACGCTGCGGCAGGAGGTGCTGGCCAGCATCAACGCCAGCGAGCTGGCGCGCCGGCGCTTCCGGCAGATCGCGCGCATCTCGGGGCTGATCTTCCAGAGCCATCCCGGCGAGGTGCGCAGCCAACGCCAGCTACAGGCATCGAGCTCGCTGTACTTCGATGTCTTTCGCCAGCACGACCCGGGCAACCGCCTGCTGCGCCAGGCCGAGGAGGAGCTGCTGTCGGCCGAGCTGGATGAGGATTCGCTGGCGCGCACGCTGGACCGATTGGCTGCAATGCCGCTGGATTTGCAGCGGCCAAAGCAGACCTCGCCGCTGGCCTTTCCGCTGCTGGTCGAGATGCTGCGCGAACGGGTGACGACCGAGTCACTGGCACAGCGGCTCACGCGCATGCTGGCGGAGCTGGAGGCGGCGGCGGGCGGCGGTGCGATGCCGCAGGATGTGGGTGAGCGGCTGGCCTTCGGGCAGGAGAGCGACAAGGCCAACGGGCGCGGTGGTGCGCGGCGGAGGCGGCGGTGAGCCTCAGTATCGAAGCTGCCGGCGAGACCTTGTGGCTGCTGCCGGACGGTGCAGCTTGGTGGCCCACCGCGCGCACGCTGTTCGCCGCCGACCTGCACCTGGGCAAGGGCGCTGCCTTTCGCGCGCAGGGGCAGGCGGTGCCGGCTGGCAGCAGCGCGCGCACATTGGCGCGGCTGGAAGCGCTGGTAGCGACGCACCGCGCGACTCGACTCGTCGTGCTGGGTGATTTCTGGCACAGCGCCGAGGGGCTGACGCCGGCCCTGCTCGAATCGGTCGACGGCTTTGCGCGACGCGTACCGACCGTGCTCGTACTCGGCAACCACGACCGGCGCATTCATCCGCCAGGCTTGCCGATGGAGGTTGTCAGCACGGCATGGGCGTTAGGCCCTTTGACAGCTGCGCATGAGCCACCGCCACCCGGCGCAGCGGGCTTCACGCTTGCAGGGCATTGGCACCCCGCCGTCGTCATCGCCAGCCGTGCGGGGGACCGACTGCGCCGGCCTTGCTTCGTGCGCTACCCGCACGCCCTGGTGCTGCCGGCCTTCGGCGGCCTCACCGGTGCGCTGACGCTGCGGCGCGCGGACCTTGCCCGGCACAGCGCGCAAGTGGCGGTGCTTGGCGACGGCGATCTGCACTGGCTGCCTTTGCGCCGTTAACGCGGCTGGTCAGATCTTGTGCTGAGGCGGGCCCTGGGGTGCTTCACGCGCCGTGCCGTCTTTCTGGCGCGCCGGCGCCTTGGCCTGCTTGGTCAGCGTCTGCCCTTGGGTGGCCTTGGTTGTGGCGAATTCGCTGGCGGTGTGCGTCACTGGGCCGGACTGGGCGTTGTGGCTGCGGCCAAGATGGGACTTGCTCATGGTGCGCCTCACTGCCAGTTGAAGCCGTAGTGGGTATAGACGCTGCGGCCGTAGTCCTCGGTGTAGGCCGGCGCTGCGTCCTTGGCGTACCGCGGCGCATCGGTCAGCAGGTCGCGATCCAGGTTGACGACATAGCCATCCTTGCTGGTGTCGTACTTCAGCATGTCCCAGGGCAGCGGGTAGCGGTCGGTACCCAGGCCGAGAAAGCCGCCGAATTCCAGTGCGGCATAACGCACATGGCCGGTGCGCTTGTCGATGACGAGGTCGTCGATGGCGCCGAGCTTGTCGCCGGCGAGGTCGTAGACCGCGGTGCCCTCGACCTTGGCCGAGGAGATGGTGGGGTGGAGGCTCATGGCGGGCTCCTGCGAAGTGGAAGCGGCGTTCCACTGTGCACGCGCCGGGGCCGCGGTGTCGTCAGGCTGGGTTTGCCTTGCGCGTAGGAGGGGGCCGACGCCGCGAGCGCCCATGAAAAAGCCCGCACGAGGCGGGCTTCATGGATCAGCGCGGGCTGAACTTATTCGACGGCTTCGCCAGCGGTCTCGCCTTCGGCGCGATCCACCAGCTCAACGAAAGCCATGGGCGCGTTGTCGCCGACGCGGAAGCCCATCTTCAGGATGCGGGTGTAGCCGCCCGGACGAGCCGCGAAGCGCGGGCCCAGCACGTTGAACAGCTTGCTGACGATGTCGCGGTCGCGCAGGCGGTCGAAAGCCAGGCGGCGGTTGGCCAGCGTAGGTTCCTTGGCGAGCGTGATGAGGGGCTCAACAACGCGGCGCAGTTCCTTGGCCTTGGGGACCGTGGTCTTGATGGCTTCGTGCTCGAGCAGAGACACGCACATATTGCGCAGCATGGCAGCGCGGTGGGCGCTGGTGCGGTTGAGTTTACGGAGGCCGTTACGGTGACGCATGGTGCTATTCCTTTTTCACTTTGTTAATGCCAGCAGCCGGATCAGGTACTGCTGGTTGCACGATCAAACGCACCAAAGTGCGTTTGTCATCCGATGACGGCCTTCAGGCCGTCTTTTCTGTTCGAGCGAAGCGGATTACCGCTTGTCCAGGCCTTGCGGGGGCCAGTTTTCCAGGCGGGCGCCGAGGGTGAGGCCGCGGGAAGCCAGGACTTCCTTGATCTCGTTGAGCGACTTGCGACCCAGGTTGGGGGTCTTCAGCAGCTCGGTCTCGGTGCGCTGGATCAGATCGCCGATGTAGTAGATGTTTTCGGCCTTCAGGCAGTTKGCCGAACGCACGGTGAGCTCGAGTTCGTCGACCGGGCGCAGCAGGATCGGGTCGAAGCTGCTGGAGCGCTGGGCCGGCTGGTCGAAGGCGTCGACCAGGTCGGTGCCTTGCAGCTGGGCGAAGACGGCCAGTTGCTCAACCAGGATCTTGGCCGAAGCACGGATCGCTTCCTCGGGCGAGATGGCGCCGTTGGTTTCGATTTCCATGACCAGCTTGTCCAGGTCGGTACGCTGCTCGACGCGGGCGTTTTCGACGGCGTAGCTGACGCGCTTGACGGGCGAGAACGAGGCGTCCAGGACGATGCGGCCGATGCTCTTGGTCGGCTCGTCGCCGAAGCGGCGCATCGTGCCGGGCACATAGCCACGGCCCTTCTCGACCTTGATCTGCATGTCGAGCTTGCCGCCCTGCGACAGGTGGGCAATGACGTGCTCGGGATTGATGATCTCGACGTCGTGCGGGGTCTGGATGTCGGCCGCGGTGACGGGGCCTTCGCCTTCCTTGCGCAGGAMCAGGGTCACTTCTTCACGGTTGTGCAGGCGGAAGACGACGCCCTTGAGGTTCAGCATGATGTGAACCACGTCCTCTTGCACGCCGTCGATGGCCGAGTACTCGTGGAGCACGCCGGCAATCGTCACTTCCGTCGGCGCATACCCCACCATCGACGAGAGCAGCACACGGCGCAGGGCGTTGCCCAGGGTGTGACCGTAGCCGCGTTCGAACGGCTCCAGGGTGACCTTGGCGCGATGACCGCCCAGGGGCTCCACGTTGATGGACTTGGGTTTGAGCAAGTTGGTTTGCATGAGGTCTTTCTTTCAATACCCTCGGTTCGTTACACCGATAAGGCTGAGGACCAGCCGGGCAGAGCCTACGAAGGGCAAAAGCCCGGACGAGGAAACGCCGACCGCGCCCAAAGCAGGCGTGGTCGGCGGGGGAAATCATTAACGCGAGTACAACTCGACGATCAGCGATTCGTTGATCTCGGCGCCGAACTCATCGCGGTCCGGAGCCTTCTTGAACACGCCTTCGAGCTTGGTGYCGTCGACGCTGACCCAGGCCGGCAGGCCGATGGAATCAGCGAGCTTGAACGACTCGGTGACGCGCAATTGCTTCTTGGCCTTGTCGCGCACGGCGACGGTGTCACCGGCCTTGACCAGGTAGGAAGCGATGTTGACGACCTCGCCGTTCACCGTGACGCCCTTGTGCGAAACCAGCTGGCGGGCTTCTGCGCGGGTGGAGCCGAAGYCCATGCGGTAGACGACGTTGTCCAGACGCGATTCCAGCAGCTGCAGCAGGTTCACGCCGGTCGAGCCCTTGCGGCGCTCGGCTTCGGCGAAGTAGCGGCGGAACTGGCGCTCCAGCRCGCCGTACATGCGCTTGACCTTCTGCTTCTCGCGCAGCTGCAGGCCGAAGTCGGACGTGCGTTGGCCGGAGGTGCGGCCGTGCTGGCCGGGCTTGGAGTCGAACTTGACCTTGTCGCTGATGGCGCGGCGGGCGCTCTTCAGGTAGAGGTCGGTGCCTTCGCGGCGGGAAAGTTTGCCCTTGGGGCCGAGGTAACGTGCCACTTTGCGTGTCCTTGTTCAATCTGACGCCAAGCCTCAAATCCGAGGTTGTTGACGCGAGTCCAGCCGGTTTTTTTATGGGCTTGGACGGTGGGCTTATGAGCCGTCTCGAAAATGAGATCGACTCAAGACTGAAGCCGGCGCGGCACAAAGTGCCCGCCGGCTCCGGGAAAACGTGCGATTATCGCACCGCCATCCGAATCTGCAATGTCCCTGTCACCTAGAGGTGAATGGGATCAGATACGGCGACGCTTCTGCGGACGGCAGCCGTTGTGCGGCACGGGCGTCACGTCAGAGATCGAGTTGATGCGAATGCCCAGCGCTGCCAGGGCGCGAACCGACGACTCACGACCCGGGCCGGGGCCCTTGATCTTGACGTCGAGGTTCTTGATGCCCTGCTCTTGTGCAGCGCGGCCAGCCACTTCAGCTGCCACCTGGGCTGCAAAGGGGGTCGACTTGCGCGAGCCCTTGAAGCCTTGGCCACCCGACGAAGCCCACGACAGGGCGCCGCCTTGACGGTCAGTGATGGTGATGATGGTGTTGTTGAACGAGGCGTGGACGTGCGCGATGCCGTCTGCAACGTTCTTGCGGACCTTCTTGCGAACCCGCTGGGCAGCCGAATTGTTGGGTGCTTTTGCCATGATGAGCTTCTTTCAGTTCGGGCAGCTTACATGTCWCTTATACACATCTCCGAGCCCACGAGACAGGCCAACATCTCGTATGCCG
>NZ_JBFUMO010000296.1:0-7040 GCF_054049355.1 Roseateles sp. P5_E11
GCCGCAAGCTTCGCCAAGCGGGCCGGCTCGGGAGCGGCCCAGCGCTCGGCCCGAATACCCCGGTCTTATGGAGAATTGAAATGATCGACACCCTGAGCCTGGCCAGCCACGGCCCCGTCATCCCCGTCATCGTCATCCAGCGCCTGGAAGACGCCGTGCCGCTGGCCGAAGCGCTGGTTGCTGGCGGCGTGCGCGTGCTCGAAGTGACGCTGCGCACCCCCGTCGCCCTGCAGGCCATGGAAGCCATGGCCAGGGTGCCGGGCGCCATCGTCGGCGCCGGCACGCTGCGCAGCCCGGCCGACGTGACGAACGCCAAGAATGCCGGCTGCCAGTTCGGCGTCAGCCCCGGCTACACCGACGCACTGGCCGCCGCCTGCCAGGCCCAGGGCCTGCCGCTGCTGCCCGGCGTGTCGACGGCCTCCGAGGTCATGCAGGCCAATGCGGCCGGCTTTGGCTTCCTGAAGCTTTTTCCGGCCGTTGCCGTCGGCGGCGTCAACCTGCTGAAGTCGCTCGCCGGCCCCTTCCCGGACGTGGCTTTCTGCCCGACCGGTGGCATCTCGCTGGAGACGGCGCCGCAATTCCTGAAGCTGCCCAACGTCAAGGTCTGCGGCGGCTCCTGGCTGACGCCGCAGGACGCGGTCGACGCCAAGGATTGGGCGCGCATCACCAAGCTGGCCTCCGAGGCCGCGGCACTGCGCGCATGACGCTGGCGGTCGTCGCGGCCGTCTGGTCCAGCGCAACGCACAGATTCTCCAAGTTCGCTAGAGGCGAGCTGCGCTTCATCGCAGGGCAGGGCGTCGAAGGCGACGCCCATTGCGGCGTGACGGTCAAGCACCGCTCGCGCGTGGCGGTGGACCCGACCCAGCCCAATCTGCGCCAGGTCCACCTGATCCAGGGCGAGCTCTTCGACGAGCTCGCCGCCCGCGGCTTCGGCGTGCAGCCCGGCCAGATGGGCGAAAACCTCACGACCCGCGGCATCGACCTGCTCGCACTGCCGCGCGACACCGAACTGCGCATCGGCGCCGAGGTCGTGCTGCGGGTGACCGGCCTGCGCAATCCCTGCCCGCAGATCGAGAACTTCGAGGCTGGCCTCTTGAAGGCCGTCGTCGACCGCGATGCCGACGGCGAGGTCGTGCGCAAGGCCGGCATCATGAGCATCGTGCTGGCCGGCGGTGCCGTGAAGCCGGGCGATGCGATCACGGTACGGCTGCCGCCGCTGCCGCACCAAAAGCTCGAGCGCGTCTAGCTCGGCAGGTCGAACAACAGGCAGGTGGTGCTGGCGTGGGCGTAGAGCTTGCCGTCGTGGCCGACCAGCGTCGCCTCCGACGTCGTCACCTGGCGGCCGCGGTGCACCACCTTGCCGATGGCGCGTACGAAGGGCACCTTGTCGCTCAGCGCGCGCACGAGGTTGATCTTGAACTCCAGCGTCGTGTAGCCGCGGCCCACCGGCAAGGTCGTGTGCACCGCGCAGCCCAGGGCGGAATCGAGCAGCGTCGCGAACCAGCCGCCGTGCACGCTGCCGAGCGGGTTGTAGTGCTTGAACTGTGGTCGCCCCTGGAAGACGGCGATTCCGTCCTCCACCGAGATCAGCAGGAAGTCCAGCGTCTCGCTGATCGGTGGCCGGGGTGCCAGGCCATCCAGCATGGCCTGCATCTGTTGCAGGCCGGTCTTGCCAGCCAGCATGGCCCGCGAAGCCAGGCCGGTTTCACCCTGCTGCCGCGTGCGCAGCGCGGCCTCGTCAGCTTGCCATTGGGAAAGGACGGCTTCGGGGGAGGGAGAACTCATGGCGGCGGCTTCAAGCGATGAAGCCCTCGATTCTGCGCAAAGCCGGTGCCCCGCGCTGTCACCAGTGTTCAAGCGGCCAGGCGCTGCTCCGCAACGGCCTTGCGGCGCGAAGGTTCGTCCATCCTCAGCTTGTCCAGCACTGGGCCCTGCCAGGGCAGCAGATACACCAGCGTCGCCAACGTCGCGCGGCGACGCGACGACAGCAGCGGGCGGCCGCGGGCGTCCAGCAGCAGCACGTTGGAGCGCACATTGAGCGGATCGGCCTGCGCGACGGTGCCCTCGTTGATCTCGACCCAGTCCCATTCCACCCAGGCGCAGGCGTCGGCATAGCAGCGCTCCCAACGCGTCGAGCCGCTGACGCGGTGCTCGTCGCGGCGCACGCGGTGCACCTGGGTCCGGGCGTGGCGGACATCCTGGGCGGCGCTGGACAGCGCGGCCACCGGCCAGCAGACGCTGCCTTCGGGCAACTGGATCAGGGTTGGYATGGACGGCTCCTCTGTGTCGTGTGATTCGAACGGGAGGGCAGTCTCTGGTCAGGGCCAGTGGGGAACAAGCTGGCAGACTTGGCAGGTATGGGTAAGCCCGAAATGAACTACCAGCAGCTGATCGACGTCGGCCTGAGTGACGACTTCGAAAGCTTCGAGCGCCGTCTTGTCGCGACGGCGGATGCGCTGGGCTTCCCGATCATCTCCGGCGTGCTGATGCGTGGGCGCCTGCAGGACGCCGATGTGCAGATCACGTCGCTGGGGAATACGCCCGAGGGGTATCTCGCGGTGGCGAAGGACCTGGGCGAGGCCCGTCGGGATCCCGTCATGGCCAAGCTCATGAGCCATGCCGTGCCAGTCGTCTACGATCAGAAAACGTATGTAGCGGCGGACGCCGGGGACATCTGGGAAGCGCAGGCACCCTACGGCTACAAGACGGGAATCGCCGTCAAGCTGCACCTGCCGGGTGACAAGCACTTCCTGCTCGGCGTGGATCGCGACGAGGCGCTGCCCGAGCCGGGCATGCAGCTGATGCAGATGGTTGCGGGCCTGCAGCTGCTGGCTGCGCATGCGCTGACGGCGGCGGACCGGCTGCTGGGCGCGAAGCTCAACAAGGGTGATCTGCCCAAGCTGACCCGGCGCGAGCTGGACGTGCTGAGCTGGACGGCCCAGGGCAAGACGGCCTGGGAGGTCAGCGTCATCCTGGGCATGAGCGAGAAGACGGTGAACTTCCATCTTGGCAATGTGATGCGCAAGCTGGGCGTGACGTCCAAGCACCAGGCAGTGCTCAAGTGCGTGGCTGCCGGCATTCTGTAATGCGGTTTCAACCTAGCAGACTTGCTAGGTTTCTAGGGGGGCTAAAACAGGGAAAGTGCGGGCAGGCGACATCTAGCCCCCACCCTGCAGGAGCCCCCCATGAAAGTCATCGACCTGATCTGCGAACTTCTCGGTCTGCCCAAGCTTGGAGGCTGACCTGATCGACGGGTTCCTTGCCCAATGCATACAGCGATAGATTGCGCAGATGACCAGCTCCAGCCAACGAGCTCCGCATCCCTCGCATTCCTGATGCCGCTGCACACGGCCCSGGCCCCCCACCCTTGCCGCAGCACAGGCACCGTGTCCATTTCCCCCGAAACCTATGCCCGGCTTTTGAGCCTCGCCGATCAGGCGCCGCTCGATTGCCTGCCACTGACGTCGCGCACCCTGGCATGCGCCAAGACGCTGGGCTACAACCAGATCGGCCAGATCCGCAGCACGCCCAACAGCCGCCTCTTTGCCGACCTTGGCGAAGATCGCGCCGAGGAACTCCAGCGGGCCCTCTATGACTTCGGCGTGCGGCCGATGCAAGGCGGCGAGCTGAGCGGCTGACGCGCAACCACCCTTCAACTCCTTCGAGCCCGCCTGCTTCGGCAGACCGGGCTCCTTTTTTGTCCACGTTCACGCATGTGCCTTCGTGCGAGCATGCGGTCCGTATGCAAGACCGCGACATCCCTCTCGACGCCTGGCCGCGCCGCGCCGCGCTGGCACATTTCCGCACCATGGCCCAGCCGGCCTTCAGCATCACCGCGCCGGTCGACGTGACCGGCCTGCGCGAGCGCGCCGCTGCTCACGGCGCCACGCCCTGGCTGGCCTACCACCACGCCGCGCTGGAGGCCGCCAATGGCATCGATGCGATGCGCCAGACGCTGACCGACGGCGGCCGGGGCGTGCGCGAGTTCGGCGTCATCCATGCCAGCACGACGGTGCTGCGCGACGACGGAAGTTTTGGCTTCCTGACGCTGCCACGCGAACCTTCGCTCGCCAGCTTTGCCGCCCGCGCCAAGCCCGGCATCGAGCGCGTGCGCCATGCCAGTGGCGACCTTTTCGCCGCCGATGAGCCCGGCGACGTGCGCGAGGAAACGCTGGTCCACATGACCGCGCTGCCCTGGCTGGGGTTCACTGCGTTCACCCACGCGCGCGGTCAAGGCGACGACCGGCCCAAGGTGGCCTTCGGCCGCTTCACCGAGACGAACGGCCGGCTGCTGATGCCGGTCGCCGTCGATGTGCACCATGCACTGTGCGACGGCGTGCACATCGGGCGCTTCTTCGAACGCTTCCAGGCAAATCTGGACGCGATCTAACGATAGGCCGCCACGTCGACGTCGCCCGCCTCGCTGTCGAGCATGTGGCGCCAGGCGTCGGGCTGGCTGCCGTCCAGGTCGGTGAAGCCGTAGATGCGGGCCAGCTGGCCGCTGGACAGCGACTGGCCGTTCCAACGCGCGACGTCGGGGTCGGTCGCGAGCGCCACGACGGCCCGCCCGACGAAGGCCGGGCTTTCGGCAATCGCGAAGCCCGGCACGCGGTCGATGGCGTCGCGCCAGTTGTCCTCGCGCACGCCAAAGGCCTCCAGCATGGCCTCGGAGCGCAGCCAGCCCGGCGTCAGCGACAAACCCGTGGCACCGTGCGACTTCAGCTCATGGCCCAGTGCAAAGCCCATGCGCAGCACGGCCGCCTTGGCAAGGTCGTAGAAGAAGGAATTGCGGTAGCGCGTGCCGTTGTATTCCTCGGTGCCGTCATTGATCTCCACCACCAGGCCGCCCGGCGCCTTCAGCAGCAGCGGGATCGCGAAGTGGCTGGTGATGGCATGAGTGTCGATGGCCAGGCGCAGGCTGTGCAGGCCGAATTCGAGATCCGACTCCCAGACGGTCTTGCCCCATTCGATCTTGCTCGCGCCGAAGATGTCGTTGACCAGAACGTGCAGTGCCCCCTGTTCACGTTCGATGCGAGCGACCAGATCGCGCACTTCGTCGGCCACCAGATGATCGACCTTTACCGCGATGCCACGGCCGCCCGCAGCATCGACGAGAGCTGCCGTCTCCTCGATGGTTTCGGGTCGATCCATCTCCGAGCGGGCCGCCTGCGTGCTGCGCCCGGTGCAATAGACCGTCGCACCGGCCTCGCCCAGGGCCACCGCGATGCCACGGCCTGCGCCGCGCGTGGCGCCGGCCACCAGGGCCACCTTGCCTGCCAGATGCCTGTTGTGCATGTCACTCGCCTTTGAAATGACCGGTTTGCGATTCGCGGTTTGTCGAAACTCGCTGCTCCGATTCGTCATGCAGCAGATGCCGGCCGATCGCCGGGCGTCAGTCAAACTTGAAGGGTATCGATATGGCAACGCAAGACAACAAGGTCAAGGGCCCCGCCTCCTATTTCCCCTCCATCGAGAAGAAATACGGCCAGCCCATCGCGCACTGGGAACAGGTCATCACCCGGGCCGGGCCGTTGAAGCACATGGAGCTGGTCAACCTGTTGAAGGCCGAGCACGAGATGGGCCACGGACACGCCAATGCGCTGGTGGCCTGGGTCCTCGCGAAGAAGTAGCCCGCGTCGTCCGCGCGCTATCCGAGGTCAGTCGTCGAGGGTGACGATGACCGGCGCATGGTCGCTCGGCCGCTCGTTCTTGCGCGGCAGCTTGTCGATCTCGCAGGCCGCCACGCGGGGCTTCAAAGCCTCGCTGACGAGAATGTGGTCGATGCGCAGGCCCTGGTTCTTGCGGAAGGCCAGGTTGCGGTAGTCCCACCAGCTCCAGCTCTTGGGAGGCTGCTCGAAAAGCCGGAAGGCGTCGGTCAGCCCCAGGGCTATGAGCTGCTGGAAGTGCTCGCGCTCCTGCGGCGTGCAGTGGATCTGGCCAGCCCATGCGACGGGGTCGTAGACGTCGCGGTCCTCGGGCGCGATGTTGAAGTCGCCCATCAGCACCAGCTCGGGGTGCTGCTTCATTTCCTCGATCAACCAGCCGCGCAGGCCGGTCAGCCAGTTCATCTTGTAGGTGAACTTGTCGCTGTCGGGCGCCTGGCCGTTCGGGAAGTAGCCGCCGATGACGCGCACACCGCCCACGGTGCCGGCGATGACCCGGGCCTGCTCGTCGGCAAAGCCGGTGATGTTCTTGACGACGTCATCCGCGCGTTCACGGCTGATCAGCGCGACGCCGTTGTAGGTTTTCTGGCCGAACCACTGCACCTGGTAGCCGGCCTCGCCGATCTCCATGGTCGGGAATTTGTCATCGGTGAGCTTGGTCTCCTGCAGCACCAGCGCATCGACGGGGTGGGCAGCCAGCCAGTCCAGCACCTGCGGCAGGCGGACGGCGAGGGAATTGACGTTCCAGGTAGCGAACTTCTTCATCCTGTGATCCTAGCGTCGTCAGCCGCCGACCTCGGCCTCGGTATCGCAGTCCATGCAGTTCTCGATGGGCGGCGCAGGCAGGTGGAGATCGCTGTGCAGCTGGCGCAGCGCCGTGCGCAGGCCTTCCTCCACGACCGGGTGATAGAAGGGGCAGTCCAGCATCTGCTGCACGGTGTCGCCGCGCTGCACGCTCCAGGCCAGCAGGTGGCCGAGGTGCTCCGCGGCCGGGCCGATCATCTCGGCGCCCAGCAACCGGCCCGTGCCGCGCTCGGCATAGACATGCAGGCCGCCGCGGTTGACGAGCATGACGCGGCTGCGGCCTTGATCAGCAAAGCTGACGCGGCCGACGTCAAAGTCGCGGCCCGTGGCGACCAGCTCCGAATGGCTTGCCCCCGCAATGGCGATCTGCGGCTCGCTGAAGACGATCGCCAGCGGCGCACGGCGTGGGCGACTGTGCACATCGGGCCAGCGCGCCGCGTTGTCGCCGGCGATGCGGCCGGCGTCCGACGCTTCGTGCAGCAATGGCCGGTCGTTGGTGACGTCGCCGGCGATGAAGACCGGCATGCCGCCCCACTGGCTGGTGTGGCGGTCGATCAGCGGGTGGCCTTGGGC
>NZ_JBFUMO010000297.1:0-7038 GCF_054049355.1 Roseateles sp. P5_E11
GTCATGTCGTCCAGCCGGGCCTATGCCGTGCCGGCGATCGTGAGCGTCAACCACCCGATCACCGCGAATCGATTCACCCTTCGGTCGGCGGTGGGGATCTCGGTGAGCGACATCGTGATCGCCGTGCCCGCCGGCTACTCCGCCACCAACTGGTGCGGCGCCTACCAGGTGACGCAGATCGCCAACAGCAACCAGGTCGTGCATGGCGCGTCGCCCTGGAACAGCGGCGCGCAGGTGGCGCCGGCTGCGGGCTATCTTGCGGGCGATCGGCTGATCAACGCGGGTCAGCTGGTGCTGCGCACCTTCGCGGTGGATGCCAACTACAACCTGCAACAGCAGACCCTGGACCTGGCCTCGGGCGGGATGCAGTCGCAGGAGCTGTTCCCGCAGATCGTTTACCTGCGCGCCCTGTATGGCAAGGACACCAATGCCGACCGCGTCGTGGATACCTACGACAACGTGACGCCCACCACCAACGCAGGTTGGCGGCAAGTGCAGGCAGTAAGGATTGCCATCGTCGCGCGCAGCGGCAGCTACCAGAAGGACGAAGTGACCGTGGCCGCGCCGAAGTGGGACGTCGGCAAGGCAACCACCGTCACCGGTGCTACCACTTGCGGCAGCAGCAATTGCCTGGACCTGGTGGTCAGCGGCGTGCCGGACTGGAAGCACTACCGCTACTCGGTATTCGAGGTGACGGCACCCCTGCGCAACGTGATCTGGGGAATATGAAATGACGGACTGCCACGCAACCAGGACAACGGCGACCCGCCGGCAGCGCGGGGTCTCGCTGATATTTGCACTGATCGCCCTCGTGGTCATCTCTTTGGCCGCGGTGGCGCTGGTGCGGTCGGTGGACACCAGCTCGCTGGTCATTGGCAACCTCGGGTTCAAGCAAGATGCAACGTCGGCGGCCAGCCAGGCCGCTGAGTCGGCCGTGGCCTACCTGAACGCCAATGCCGGCACGAACCTGCACAACGACCGGGCCGCCGCCGGCTACTACGCCAGCAGCCGCGACTCGCTGGACATGACCGGCCAGGGTTCCACCAGCAACGCGCGGGTGGTGGTGGACTGGACCGGCAGCGGCACCGCCAACTGCTCGCTCTACGCGGCGGGCAGCTTCAACAACTGCGTGAGCCCGTCCGCCGAGATCAGCCTCAATGGTGGCGCGAACACGGCGCGCTACATCATCACGCGGCTGTGCGCGGCTGAAGGCGCACCGTCGGCAGTCGACTGCGCGGTGCCGACCGGCTCGTCGCTCACCGGCGGCGGCAACAAGGGTGTGCAGAGCTACAAGGACGGCAAGGCGCAGACCGTCGTCACGAATTCCCAGTTCTACCGCATCGTCGTGCGCGCCACCAGTGCGCGCGGCACCGTCTCGTTTACCGAAACCATCGTCCAGCTGTAAGCCGCGCAGGAGATCCAGCATGAATACGACCTCTTCTCTCCCTGGGCTGCGGTGGATGGTCGGGGGGCTGTCCATGCTCCTGGCCGCACTGACGGCCAGTGCAGGATCCGCCGACCTGGCCGACCGACCGCTGGCCAGCACGACCAATGGCACGCTGGTGCGCTCCAACCTGATGTTCGTGCTTGATGACTCGGGCTCCATGAGCGACAACTACCTGCCCGACGACGCGCCCACCGGCGACGTGTGCTTCGGTTGGGTCGGCGCCAACAAGATCTTCTACGACCCCAACCGCAACTATCCGGCGCCCTTGAAATCCGATGGCACGTCGATGGCGGACGCCACTTTCACGGCTGCCTGGAACGACGGCTACAAGAGCGGCTCGAGCACCGTCGACCTGAGCAACGACAACCCGGAAACGCCCAACGTCGTCGGGGCGACTGTCGGCACGCCCACCCAGTCGGTCTCATCCGCGGTGTGCGGCGCCAAGAACGATCCCGCCTGTGCGGTACCTGGCAGCACCTCCACGTCGACCTACGACAGCGGCACCATCAGGACGACCACCGTCGTGACCTCGTATACGCGTATCAACGCACCTGGCAAGACCTGCAAAAACAACGTAGCCAACAGTTGCTCCCTCCAAAAAACCGTCACCACGACCAAGACCGAGGGTGACTATGGGCCCTTCCTCTGGGCGACGCCCAAGACCGGGAACACGGGCAGCAGCTGCGCAGGCCCCGATTTCGACGTCGTGCGCTCCCAGAACGCGACCGCCGCGCAGAAGCAGAACTATGCCAACTGGTTCTCCTACTACCGCACCCGCATGCTGGCCATGCGGGCCGGTGCCGGCATGGCCTTCGCCAAGATCGACGCCACTCGATTCCGCGTTGGCTTCTCCAAGATCAGCGAGTACGCCAATACCGGTGCCGACGGCACGGGCTTCCTGAACATCCGTGACTTCGACAGCGGTACGCAGAAGACCGACTTCTTCAGCCGCCTGTACGGCACGTCGGGCAACAGCGCCACGCCGCTGCGGCCGGCATTGGCGCGGGCGGGGCGCTATTTCGCCAACAAGCTGAGCGGGCAGAGCGACCCGATGCAGTACGCCTGCCAGCGCAACTACACCATCCTCTCGACGGACGGCTACTGGAACGAGGGCAGCATCACGCACAAGGATCTGGCCGGCACCGTGGGTGTCGGCAACACCGATGCGGGCGCGTCGGTGGCGCGGCCGATGCGCGATGAGGGCAACGGCGGCGCCGGCTACGCCGACACGCTGGCCGACGTGGCCCAGTACTACTACGTCAACGACCTGCGCACCTCGGCGCTGGGCAACTGCACGGGCTCGGTCGCCAACCAGGACGTCTGCGCGAACATCGTGCCGGTCGACACCAAGGACAACAACCCGGCCCAGCACATGACCACGTTCGCGATGGGCCTGGGCCTGAGCGGGACGTTGACCTACGACAAGAACTACGAAACCCAGAGGAGCGGCGACTTCTTCGACATCAAGCAGGGCAACAAGGTCTGGCCCGAGYCGAAGTCCAACACGCTGACGGCCGTCGATGATCTCTGGCATGCCGCCGTCAACGGGCGCGGCACCTACTACAGCGCCAACAACGCGTCCGAGATGGCCGCCAGCCTCGTGRATGCGCTGACCCGCATCGACGCTGCCACCGGCAGCTCCGCCGCGGCGGCCACCAGCTCACTGACACCGTCCGCCGGCGATGACTGGTTGTTCATCCCCCTCTACACCACCAAGACCTGGGACGGCACCGTCAATGCGTTCAAGATCGACACCGGTACGGGCGCCGTGCTGAACCCCAGCGCGCCGATCTGGTCGGCCGCCGATCGCATCAAGACCCAGGCTTCGCGCACCATCCTGTTCAACAACGGCAGCAACAGCCTCGTCGACTTCACCGAGACCAACCTGAGCACCGCCGGCAAGGCGAGCAACTTCCAGAACCTGTGCACCACCGGGGCGGAGAAGCTGAGCCAGTGCACGACGATGGATGCGGGCGCCAAGCCCAAGGCCACGGCCGCCAATCTCATCAGCTATTTGAGCGGCAGTACCACCTACGAACAGTCCGCCAGCGCCGATGCCGACAAGGTGTTCCGCACCCGCACCGGGCCCTTGGGCGACATCGTCAACGGCGCGCCGGTCTACGTGAAGCAGTCTCCCTTGAACCTGAGCGACGCTGGCTATAGCGCGTTCGCCGCAGCCAAGCGGCCTGGTGTGCTCTATGTCGGTGCCAACGACGGCATGCTGCACGCCATCAAAGTCGTGGACAAGGACAACGTGGCAGACAGCACGAGCGGTACCGAGCTGTGGGCCTACGTRCCGTCCATGGTCATGTCCAACATGTACCTGCTGGCCGATGCCGCCTATGAATCCAAGCACCGCTTCTTCGTCGACGGCGCGCCGGTGGTGGGCGATGTGTACGACGGCACGAAATGGCGCACCATCCTGGTGGGCGGCCTGGGCAAGGGGGGGAAGGGCTACTACGCCCTTGACATCACCGACCCCACCGCTCCCAAGGCCCTGTGGGAATTTTCCACCGACGCCGACCTGGGCTACAGCTACGGCAACCCCATCATCACCAAGAACAAGGCCGGCGGCTGGGTCGTGATGTTCACCTCCGGCTACAACAACACGGGCCTGGGCTATCTGTATGTGGTGGACGCCGTGACGGGCGCAACCAACAGCAAGATTGCGACCACGGCGGGCAGCGCCGGCACGCCCAGCAATCTGGGCAAGATCAACGCCTGGGTGGATGACGACAAGGTCGGCGTCGCATCGCGGGTCTACGGTGCCGACATGCTCGGTAATGTCTGGCGCTTCGACTTCGACGACAACTACGGCACGGCCGGCAAGGAAAGCATGCTGCTGGGCCAGACGGGCAGCAACCAGCCCGTCACGACCAAGCCGGTGCTGAGCGAGATCATCGATGGCAACTACAAATATCCGATCGTGTCGGTTGCCACGGGGCGCTACCTGGGCACGACGGACGTCGGCGACACCTCGCTGCAGTCCATCTACAGCTTCAAGGACGACCTGGCGGTGTCTGGCCTGGGCGCCCTGCGCAGCAATGCCAACATGGTTCAGCAGACGCTGAAAGCCGACCGCAGCGGCCTGGTGAGCGGTGCGACCATCAACTGGGCCACGCAAAAGGGCTGGTACGTCGATCTCAGCCTCAGCGCCGGCGAGCGGGTCAACGTCGACTTCGACCAGCAGCTCAACCAGCTCATCGTCGCCACCAACATCCCACAGCCGACCGTCTGCTCGCCCGGCGGCACTTCCTGGCTCTACTACCTGGACGTCGGTTCCGGCAAGCCGCTGCTGACCTATTCCAGCACGACGCTGGTGGCAGGTATCACATCCATCGTCAGCTCCACCGGCAAGCTGCTGACCCTGGTGCAGCAGGTCGACGGCAAGAACGTCCCCCGCACAGGTGCTGACCCGATCAACCTGCCGCCAGGCACCCTGCGGCGCACCTCATGGCGCGAGCTGATGAACTGAGAGGCGCAGGCGCCAGCGGCTCGGTACGGGCGCCGTGGTGGTGCCTGGCCGGGGCGGCGCTGGCACACCTCGCGCTGCTCGCCTCCGGGGCGCAGGCGCTGAGCGACTGGAAGCGGGACCAGCTGCTGCCCAAGCCTACCGACGCGCCGGCGGCGCTGAAGGTGCGGTACGTGGCCGCGCCTGCCGTCACGCCGATTGCGGCGGCCGCCGAGCAACCGTCGCCTGCGGCCGCCATCTTTGGCCCGGCGACGGTGCCGTCGCCCCTTCCGCCTGAGATTTCCCGTGAGCCCTCGCCGCAACCCGCGGTGTCTGTCGTTGAGCCGGCCGTCTATGTGCCGCGGGCGCTGCTCAGCGTCGGGCCCGTGGCGCGCACGCCCGTGCTGCTGCAATGGCCTCTCAACTGGCCGGTGCGGCGGTCCTACAACGCCATCCTCAAGCTCTACCTGGACGAGCAGGGGCGGGTCGAGCGCGTCGAGCCCGACGGCGACGCCGTGCTGCCCGAGCCGCTGTTCGAGACGGCGCGGCAGGCTTTCATGGCAACCGATTTCAGCCCCGGTCAGCTGAATGGCCAGGCGGTCAAGTCCTGGATGCGCATCGAGGTGAACTTCGAGTCGGAGAAAGTCGCCGCTCCGCCTTGAAGGCCGGGCGTGCGGGAAGGCTTGGTGTTTCCCCTATCATGGCGCCCTTTCTCCCGCCCCCGGCTTGCAGCCTGCCTGCGTGAATCTCTTGGCAACCGCACCTCTGATTGAACTGCGCAACGTCAGCGTCGGCTACGGCGACCGCGTGGTGCTGGACGGCGTCAACCTGAAGCTGGAGCGCGGCAAGGTGCTGGCGCTGATCGGCACTTCGGGTGGCGGCAAGACCACCGTGCTGCGCCTGCTTGGCCGCCAGCTCAGGCCCATGAGCGGCCAGGTGCTGTTCGACGGCCAGGACCTGGCGCCGCTGGACCTGGACGGCTTGTACGCCGTGCGCCGGCGCATGGGCATGCTGTTCCAGTTCGGCGCGCTGTTCACCGACCTCAGCGTCTTCGAGAACGTGGCCTTCCCGCTGCGCGAGCACACCGACCTGCCCGAGGCCATGATCCGCGACCTGGTGCTGATGAAACTCAATGCCGTCGGCCTGCGCGGTGCGCGTGACCTGCTGCCCAGCGAAGTCTCCGGCGGCATGGCCCGGCGCGTGGCCCTGGCCCGTGCGATCGCGCTGGACCCGGACCTGGTGCTGTACGACGAGCCCTTCGCCGGCCTGGACCCGATCTCGCTGGGCGTGGCTGCCCGGTTGATCCGCGATCTGAACGACGCCCTCGGCCTGACCAGCATCATCGTCTCGCACGACCTGCACGAGACCTTCGAGATCGCCGACGAGGTGGCGATGGTGGCCAATGGCCGCATCGTCGCCCAGGGCACGCCGGACGAGCTGCGCCACAGCGATGACCCGCTGGTGCGGCAGTTCGTGGGTGCCGAGCCTGACGGGCCGGTGCGCTTTCACCAGCCTGCCGTGCCGGTGGCCGAGGATTTCGGGGTGGCGTCATGATGGCGCTGGCCGCCAACCTGGGCTTGAGCGTGCGCATGCTGCTCGCCGATTTGGGCGCCGCCGCGCGGCTGTTCGGCGCGCTGCTCGCCTGTTCGCCCCGGGCGCTGATGCGTTTCGTGCTCGTGCGCGAGCAGCTCTTCTATCTGGGCAATCGCTCGCTGCTCATCATCGGCGTGTCGGGCCTGTTCGTTGGCTCCGTGCTGGCCCTGCAGGGCGACTACGCGCTGCAGCGCTACGGCTCCCGGGAAGCGGTGGGCCTACTGACTGCGCTGAGCCTGGTGCGCGAGCTCGGGCCGGTGGTCACGGCGCTGCTGTTCGCGGGCCGCGCCGGGACGTCGCTGACCGCCGAGATCGGCCTGATGAAGGCCGGCGAGCAGCTCACCGCGATGGAGATGATGGCCGTGGACCCGGTGCAGCGTGTGCTGGCGCCGCGCTTCTGGGGTGGGCTGATCGCGATGCCCTTGCTGGCCGCGGTCTTCTCGGCGGTTGGCATCATGGGCGGCTGGCTGGTTGACGTGCCGCTGCTGGGCATCGACCCCGGTGCCTTCTGGTCGCAAATGCAAGGCGGCGTGGATGTGTTCAAGGA
>NZ_JBFUMO010000298.1:0-7027 GCF_054049355.1 Roseateles sp. P5_E11
GGGTGACAGTCGACGGACTTTAGGGTTTATGAGTCAAGTCGGGAGATCTCGTTTACTCGCTCTTTTGGTGCGCGGCGTGATTTACGACGCAGGCGGGCTGCGCGTGACAGGCGTAAAAAAGCCGCGGCTCCTTGCGGAAGCCGCGGCTCTGACCGGTTTGGTGCTCGCTTACTTGAACAGGTCCTTGACCCGATCCGTCCAGCTCTTGGCGTTGGGCGAGTGGCGCTCGCCCCCTTTCTTCAGCGACTCATCGAGCTCCTTGAGCAGCTTCTTCTGATGCTCGGTCAGCTTGACCGGCGTCTCGATGGCGATGTGGCAGTACAGGTCGCCCGGATAGCTCGAACGCACGCCCTTGATACCCTTGCCACGCAGCCGGAAGGTCTTGCCGTGCTGGGTGCCTTCGGGCAGTTCGATCTCCGCCTTGCCGCCGAGCGTGGGGACTTCGATGTTGCCGCCCAGGGCGGCGGTGATCATGGACACCGGCATCGTGCAATGCAGGTCATCGCCATCGCGCTCGAAGATCTCGTGCTGCTTGATGCGGATCTCGATGTAGAGGTCGCCGCTGGGGCCGCCATTCACGCCCGGCTCGCCATTGCCCGCCGAGCGGATGCGCATGCCCTCGTTGATGCCGGCTGGGATCTTCACTTCCAGCGTCTTCTGCTTCTTGACCTTGCCCTGGCCGTTGCAGGTGGTGCAGGGGTCGGGAATGATCTTGCCGCTGCCGTGGCAGTGCGGGCAGGTCTGCTGGATGCTGAAGAAGCCTTGGCGCATGTGCACCGTGCCCGAGCCCTGACATGACCCGCAGGTCTTGGCGCTGGTGCCAGGCTTGGCGCCGGTGCCGCCACAGGTCTCGCAGCCTTCCCAACTGGGAATGCGGATCTGCGTTTCCTTGCCGCGGGCGGCTTCCTCGAGCGTGATCTCCATCGCGTAGCTGAGGTCACTGCCGCGGTAGACCTGCTGGCCGCCGCCCGCACCACGGCGCTGGCCGCCTTGGCCGCCAAAGATGTCGCCAAAGATGTCGCCGAAGGCCTCGGCAAAGCCGCCAAAGCCTTCCGCGCCCGGGCCGCCGCGGCCGGCGCCCATGTTGGGGTCGACGCCGGCATGGCCGTACTGGTCATAGGCCGCGCGCTTTTGCGCGTCGGACAGCATCTCGTAGGCCTCCTTGGCCTCCTTGAAGCTTTCCTCGGACTTCTTCGCCCCGTCGCCCTGGTTGCGGTCGGGGTGGTGCTTCATGGCCAGCTTGCGGTAGGCCTTCTTGATGTCTTCCTCGGTCGCGTTTTTGGCGACGCCGAGGATTTCGTAGTAATCGCGCTTGGACGCCATCGTCTTCTTTCAAGGGCAAAGGCCCGGGCACGCTTGTCGCGGTCCCGGGCCAGGGGTCATGCGGGACTTACTTGCTGTCCTTGACTTCCTTGAACTCGGCGTCCACGACGTTGTCGTCGGCCGGGCGCTTGGCTTCACCTTGCGGTGCGGCCTGGGGCTGTTCAGCACCACCGGCGCCTGTGGCCGCTGCCGCAGCGGCCTGCGCGCCTTGTTGGTCAGCGTAGATCTTTTCGCCCAGCTTCTGGCTGGCCGTCATCAGCTTCTCGGTCTTGGCCTCGATGTCGGCCTGGTCGTCGCCCTTGATGGCTTCTTCCAGGTCCTTCGCCGCGGCTTCGATCGCTTCCTTCTCGGCCGCTTCGAGCTTGTCGCCATGCTCGGTGACCGACTTGCGCACGCTGTGCACCATGCCGTCGGCCTGGTTGCGGGCCTGCACGAGTTCGACCTTCTTCTTGTCCTCGGCCGCGTTGGCTTCGGCATCCTTCACCATCTTCTCGATCTCGGCCTCGCTCAGGCCCGAGTTCGCCTTGATGGTGATCTTGTTTTCCTTGCCGGTGCCCTTGTCCTTGGCGCCGACGTGCAGGATGCCGTTGGCGTCGATGTCGAAGCTGACCTCGATCTGCGGCGTGCCGCGCGGCGACGGCGGGATGCCTTCCAGGTTGAACTCGCCCAGGCTCTTGTTGCCTTGCGCCAGTTCACGCTCGCCCTGGTAGACCTTGATGGTCACGGCTGGCTGGTTGTCGTCGGCGGTGGAGAAGGTCTGCGCGAACTTGGTCGGGATGGTCGTGTTCTTCTTGATCATCTTCGTCATCACGCCGCCCAGGGTCTCGATGCCCAGGCTAAGCGGGGTGACGTCCAGCAGCAGCACGTCCTTGCGCTCGCCGCCCAGGACCTGGCCCTGGATGGCGGCACCGACGGCCACGGCCTCGTCGGGGTTCACGTCACGGCGCGGTTCCTTGCCGAAGAACTCCTTGACCTTGTCCYGCACCTTGGGCATGCGGGTCATGCCGCCGACGAGGATGACGTCGTCGATGTCGGTCAGCGCAACGCCAGCGTCCTTCACCGCGGTGCGGCAAGGCGCAATCGTGCGTTCGATCAGCTCGTCCACCAGCGACTCCAGCTTGGCGCGGGTCAGCTTGACGTTCAGGTGCTTCGGACCGGTCGCATCTGCCGTGATGTAGGGCAGGTTGACGTCGGTCTGCGACGAGTTGGACAGCTCGATCTTGGCCTTCTCGGCGGCTTCCTTCAGGCGCTGCAGGGCCAGCACGTCCTTGGTCAGGTCGACGCCTTGTTCCTTCTTGAACTCGGTGACGATGAAATCGATGATGCGCTGGTCGAAGTCCTCGCCGCCCAGGAAGGTGTCGCCGTTGGTCGACAGCACTTCGAACTGCATCTCGCCATCGACGTCGGCGATCTCGATGATGGACACGTCGAAGGTGCCGCCGCCGAGGTCATAGACGGCGATCTTGCGGTCGCCCTTGCCGTGCTTGTCCAGGCCGAAGGCCAGGGCCGCGGCGGTGGGCTCGTTGATGATGCGCTTGACGTCCAGGCCGGCGATGCGGCCGGCGTCCTTGGTGGCTTGGCGCTGGGCGTCATTGAAGTAGGCCGGCACCGTGATGACGGCTTCGGTCACTTCCTCGCCGAGGTAGTCCTCGGCCGTCTTCTTCATCTTGCGCAGCACTTCGGCCGAGACCTGGGGAGGCGCGAACTTCTTGCCGCGCACTTCCACCCAGGCGTCGCCGTTGTCGGCGGCGGCGATGGTGTAGGGCATCAGGTCGATGTCCTTCTGCACTTCCTTCTCGGCGAACTTGCGGCCGATCAGGCGCTTGACGGCATACAGCGTGTTCTTCGGGTTGGTGACCGACTGACGCTTGGCGGAGGCGCCGACGAGGATCTCGCCGTCTTCCTGGTAGGCAATGATGGACGGCGTGGTGCGGGCGCCTTCGGCGTTCTCGATGACGCGCGTGGTGTTGCCTTCCATGACGGCCACGCACGAATTCGTGGTGCCCAGGTCAATGCCGATGATCTTTCCCATTTGGAACTCCTGAAGATTTGTTGGATGTATTCGATTTGTGGATAACTCGCCGTCCTTCAAGGGCGGCAGGCTGTGAATTAGTGGGGACAGAGCATGTCGCTTCGCGCCAAGGTCTGTCCCCAGGTCCTTAGCGAGGCGCCGACACGGTCACCAAGGCCGGCCGCAGCACGCGGTCGGCGATCAGGAAGCCCTTCTGCAGCACCGCGACGACCGTGTTGGCGTCCTGGGTCGGTGCCGGCACTACGGAGATAGCCTGGTGCTGGTGCGGGTCGAACTTGGCGCCTTGGCCGGGGTTGATCTCCACGACCTTGTTGCGCTCCAGCGCGCTGGACAGCTGGCGTCGCGTGGCGTGCACGCCTTCCAGCACCGTGTCGACGCTGGCGCTGGGCGTGGCGATGGCCGCCTCCAGGCTGTCCATCACCGGCAGCATGGCCTCGGCGAAGGCTTCGACGGCGAACTTGCGGGCCTTGGCCACGTCCTCATCCGCGCGGCGGCGGGCGTTCTCGGTCTCGGCCTTGGCACGCAGATAAGCGTCGCTCATTTCGGCGAGGCGCCCTTCCAGCTCGGCAATCTTGATTTCGGGGTTCAGCTCGGCGGCCGTGGGCTCGGCGGCGCCGGCTGCGTCTTCGGGCAGGGGGTTTTCGGTCGTCATGGCAGAAAAGGAGGGGATCGCGTCGACATGGGGCGCGATGCCCTGGTTTCAAGAGGGGAGATTCAAAACGGATTATCCGGGTCAACCCGGATCTTCATCATCCAGCGAGACAGACCATCGGTCCCAGTCTGCCAAGCGGCGCCGGTCCTGCTTTGTCGGACGACCTTGCATGATCGTGTCGGCCGGTTCCGGCGCCAGGCGGCGCGCCTCGGCGGCCGCCTCCCGGGCGGTGATGCTGGCCTGGGTTTCGGCGTACAGGGCCTGGGCTTGCGGCGCCGGGCCACGCAGGTTGGACAGGCCCAGGACTTCGACCCCGCGGCTCAGCGTGCCGATGCGGATGCTGAGCAGGTCGCCGACCTTCACGTCGCGCGCCGGCTTGACCGGCTGGCCGCCCACGCGCACGCGGCCGAGATTGATCTCGTCGACGGCAAGGGCGCGGGTCTTGTAGAAGCGCGCGGCCCAGAGCCATTTGTCCAGGCGCATCGAAGTCGGGGAATCGGGCACGGGCGAAAAAGGTCCTCAGGTTTAGGGATGATTGTCGCCAAGCCCGCCGGTAGCGTTGCGCAGCCCGATAGGGGCGCTGCTTGGGGGGAGGTTCGCAATGAAAAAGCGTGCGTGGGTGGGCCGTGCAACGGCGGTGGCGGCGATGCTGGCCTGCGGGGCGGCGACGGCGGATGTGATCGTGACGGGGGCCTACCGCGTCTACCCGACTTTCACGGCGCCCGGACCGGGCGATACCAACCTGGGCGGCAACACGCTGGGGCTGGGCGGCAACGGCACGGCGCAGCTGCTCGTCAATGGTGGCTCGCGCCTGAGTGCAGCCTCGGTGCGCTTCGCCGACGGCGGCACGGGCATCGCGACGGGCCTGGTCACTGGCGCCGGCTCGGTGCTGACGATCAATGGCAACGGCAGCACCAACCGGCTGGAGCTCGGCGCCTGGGGCCAGGGGTCGCTGACCATCGCCGACGGCGCCACGCTGGACGCGCGCGCCGACAGCGCCCAATGCCTGCTGGGCCCGCAGTGGTGCCACAACTTCATCGGCAATGCCGCCGGCAGCGACGCGACGCTGACCGTCACCGGCGCTGGCTCCAGCGCGAGCTTCCTGCGCGCCTTCGTCGTCGGCGGGCTGGCAGTGTTCCGCCCGCCGATCGAAACCTTCACCTTCGGCACGCCGGGTGGCATCACGCGCGGACGCGTCGAGGTGCTGGCGGGCGGCCTGCTGACGACCGACGGCGGCTCGATCGGCGTCGCGCCGGGCGGCTCCAGCCCACTGGGGAGCGAGCGCAGCTTTGCCTCGGTCGTCGTCGACGGCGTCGGCTCGATATGGCGAGTGACCGGCCCGACGCTGGGCAACGGGTCTGCCTTCATCAACCTCGCCGAGCACGCCAATGCCTGGGGCACGCTGGACGTGACCGGCGGCGGGCAGGTGCAGATCCAGGGCCGCGCCGGCATCTACAACGGCATCAACGTGGGCTCGACCGGCGGGCGGGGCGACATGCGCGTGGCCGGCGCCGGCTCGGCCGTCGTCTATAGCGGTGACGCTGGCTATCTGCAGGTGGGGCGCAACAACGCCACCGGCCTGCTGCAGTTGCAGGACGGCGGCCAGGTGAGCGGCCTGTTCTACGTGGCCATCGGCCGGGACGGCGGGCATGGCGAGCTGCAGGTAGACGGCGCGGGCTCGCAGCTGCGCATCGACGGCCTGGGCTCGGCCGCCGCCAACGGCGTCCTGACCGGCCCGGTGCTGGATGTCGGGCGCAATGGCACGGGGCGGGTCACGGTCAGCAACGGCGGCCGCATCGATCTCGTCGCCACCACGGCCCAGCCCTCGGGCACGGCGCTCAACCTCGGTCGTGAGGCGGCTTCGTCCGGCACGCTGAACATCAGCGGCGCCGGCTCCGTCGTCTCCATCTCGGCCGCTTCGGTGCTGCCGGGGGGAGGCGCCGGCGAGGCCTTCAATCCCATCATGCGCGTGGGCCGCGACGGCTCAGGCTTCCTGAACATCAGCGCGGGCGGCCAGCTGATCCTGGACGGCCAGGCGGTGTCCACCGCGACCAACTCGCGCAGCACCAGCCTCTACATAGGCGGCACCAGCGACACCCAGCCCGGTGGCCGTGGCGTGGCCGTGGTGACCGGCGCGGGCTCCGAAATACGCCTGATCGGTACCGACAGCTATATCGGCGTCGGCCACGGCCCTCAGAGCTTCGGCCAGCTGACGGTGGCGGACAACGCGCTGGTCAGCGCCATCGGCATGAACGTGGGCCGCTCCGGCGGCGTGGGCGTGCTCAGCGTGGACCATGCCAGACTGAGCTTCAGCGGCCAGCAGACCGGCAGCACCTTGTCGGGCGCTTTCCTGTCCATCGGCCGCTCTGATGGCACGGGCGTGGCGACGATCACCAACGGCAGCCACGTGACGCTGGTCAACGCGGGCAGCGCGGGGGCGTCGCTCAACCTCGGCGGCACCAGCGTGGGCCCGGGCGGCGACGGCACTCTGACGCTGGCGGGCGCTTCCAGCATCAGCATCCAGGCCGCACCGGGCCAGGGCGCGATGACCATCGGGCGCGAAGGCACCGGGCTGATGCGCGTCAAGGGCGGCAGCAGCGTGGACGTGGCCGGGGGCGGCATCTTCGTCGGCCGCCTCGGCGGGTCGGACGGCACGCTGCTGATCAGCGAGGGCTCCAGCGTCAGCGCTAACTGGATCGGCGTCGGCCGCAACCGGACCGCCGGCGGCTCGGTGGATGGCGGCACGGGCACGTTGGTGGTCAACAACAGCACGCTGACCGCGAACACCATCGTCATCGGCACCAACGGCTTCCTCGGCGGCAACGGCACCATCATCGGCGCGGTGACCAACTACGGCATCTTTAGCCCGGGCAACTCGCCTGGCCAGATGCGCATCGACGGCAGTTTCACGGCCGCGGCCGGCAGCCGCCTCATCATGGAGGTGCAGRCTGACGGCAGTGGTGGCTGGCGCACCGACAGCGTCGTGTTCGGCAATGGCACGGCCCTCGACCTGAGCCATC
>NZ_JBFUMO010000299.1:0-7019 GCF_054049355.1 Roseateles sp. P5_E11
GGGCAGCCTCACACCGAGCTGGGAAGCGACTATCGTCACCAAGAGTAGCGAAACCAATGTCGTGACGGGTGATGTTGAAGACACCTTGGGCAAGTACCTGCGGGGTGGCCCGGTGGTGCGAGTCAAGCAAAACGTCAGCCTCGACTGGGATACCGACGCCTGGGCAGGCGGCGTTCGCTACTTCCGTCAAAGCGGCTATCGCGACTACGACGAGGTGCGTCACGTGCCCAAGTACGACCTGTGGAGCCTGCAGGGCCAATACAAGGGCGTGAAGAACCTGGTCCTTACAGCCGGCGTCTTGAACCTGCTCGACAAAAAGCCGCCGACGACGGTCCAGGAAGACTATTTCCAGGTCGGTTTCGACCCGACCTACGCCGACGTCAAGGGCCGCAGCTTCTACGTGCGCGCCAACTACAAGTTCTGATCCGCATCGATCGAACAGAATCCAGCAGGCCTTCGGGCCTGCTTTTTTATTGACGTTCAACCTTTCCATGGACTACATCAATCCGGCTCTCGACCTGAACCAGCTCACTGCACAGTTCGGCCGTGACCGCCGCCTACTGATCCGCGATTTCTTCAAACCGGATGTCGCCGATGCCTTGGCTCGCGCCGTCGAAGCTATCGACTGGAGCTTGTGCTATCGCGACGCTGAGGGCGACCGTCGTCTGACGGGCGAGCAACTGCGCGGGCTCGGTGAAAACCAGCGAAGCCATCTGAGCAACGGCATCATGGAAGTCGCCCGCCGCCAATTTCAGTTCTCCTTTTTTACTGAATCCCTCGCGGATGCAATGAATCGCGGCGAAACCGGGCTACTGGCACGTTTCATACGCTGGATGGCCGATGAGAACTTTCTGAACGTGATGCGCGACATCACCGGCGTGCGGGAGGTCAACCGCGTGTACGCCCAGGCGACGATGTATGCCCCGGGGAGCTTCCTGCTCGCCCACGACGATCACGTTGACGTCGAAGACCGACGCCTGGCCTATGTCATCAACCTGACGCGGCAATGGCGACCGGACTGGGGTGGTCTGCTGAACTTCAGCGAGCGCGACGGCACCGTCAGCGACAGCTTCTTCCCGCATTTCAATTCACTCTCGCTGTTTGCAGTGCCGCAAACCCACTTCGTCTCCTATGTGCCGCCGTTTGCCCAGGGCCAACGCAACGCCATCACCGGGTGGTTGATTGCTGCTTGAAAGGGTGGCCTCGCCTGAACCCTCCGGCTTTGTCCGCCTTTTGTGTCCAGATGCATGTAATCGCGCTGTTTCGCTTGCCCGGGTTAGCCCCAGGAAGTCGTGACAAAAGCGACGGCTAAGATGCCGGCATGGCCAGATTTGGCCGGTGGTGTAGTCTCTCGCTGCGCCTGGTTCGTGGCGATGAAACGCGTGCCCGACGGCTCTACTGCCACCGGGCGTTTTTTTTGCCTTGAACAGGTGTAAAGAGGCTTTACACACCGGCGGCACTGCGTGTTTTCGACGAGGCGGAATCGTTGCTTCCGCGATTTAGAATCCACGCCCTTCGGGAACCAGTTCACGGCAGGAGCGCAACTTTCGCCGTGGCGGTGGCCGCTTGTCCGAGAAGAGTCATTGACTGTGATTTGTAGTTGCAAGAAGGAGCGCGCATGAATTTTGCGCAGGAGAAGCAGGGCGCATCCCGGTTCACGGGCTTCGGCATCGTCGTCCTGATCCACGTCGTGGCCATCTACGCGCTGGCCAGCGGTCTGGCTCGCGATATCGTCAAGAAGGTCACCGGTCCCATCGACGTCAAGGTGATCGAAGAGAAGGTCAAACCGCCGCCGCCGCCAGAGAAGGTGGTGCCTCCGCCGCCGGATCTCAAGGCGCCGCCTCCGCCTTTCGTGCCGCCGCCCGAGTTCCAGGTGACCGCACCCGCGCCGCCGGCCCCGGCCATCGTTTCCACGCAGGTTCAACCGCCAGCCGCCGACATTCGCCCGGCGCCGCCGCCGGTGGTCGCTGCACCGCCTCCGCCTGCTCGCACGGGCCCCGTCAAGGCAGCCATGGTCTGCACCAAGATGGGCAAGCCTGAAATGCCGTCGGTCAACTGGAGCGGCGAAGCTCTGTACAAGGCTATCGCCACCGTGAAGGCAGGCCGTGTCACAGCCGTTGAAATCACCTCGCAGCGTGGTGGCGTGGATCGCAAGGCGCAGCGCGCCCTGATCCAGGCCATCGAAGCTACTCTGCGTGACACCTACGAATGCCCGGGCGATCACGTGTTCGAGCAGGAGTTCCAGTTCAAGATCGACTAAGAGACCTGCTTAGAACCCGGCGCCAGACCGGCGCTTTCAGAACCGCATCAAAACAGAATTTTTCCTAGGAGTTGACTCCATGATTTCTCGCATCACCGGCTTCCTTGCCGCCATCGCCATGGTCGCGACCCTGGCCGTTTCGCCTGCCCACGCGCAAGATCAGAAGCCGGCCGACGCCGCCTCGGCCGCCGTGGTTGACGCCGCCGCCGCTCCGGCTGCTGCCGCCTCCAAGCCGCAAGACAACCCCTATGGTCTGGCCAACATCGTTGCCCATGGCAACGTTGTCGACCAGGTCGTGCTGTTCATCCTGGCCATGATGTCCATGGGTTCCTGGTACATCCTGGTCGTGCGCCTGTGGGACACGAGCAAGCTGTCCTCCGAAGCCAAGGAAGTCCGCGCCACCTTCTTCAAGAAGGCCAGCCTGGCCGATGGCATCCGCAGCCTGAAGGAAGAAAGCGCCTTCCGCTACATCGCCACCACCGCCATCGAGGCTTCGGAGCACCATGAGGGCGCCCTGACCGAGAACATCGACCACAGCAGCTGGGTGACGATGAACGTCGACCGCGCCGTTGCCGACGTCAACACCAAGATCTCGGCCGGCCTGGGCTTCCTGGCGACCGTCGGCTCGACCGCTCCCTTCATCGGCCTGTTCGGTACGGTGTGGGGCATCCTGAACGCGCTGACCGCCATCGGTCTGGCTGGCCAGGCTTCCATCGACAAGGTCGCCGGCCCCGTGGGCGCCGCGCTGATCATGACCGCTATCGGTCTGGTCGTCGCCGTTCCGGCCGTGCTGGGCTACAACTGGCTGGTGAACCGCAACAAGGGTGTCATGAGCCAGGTTCGTTCCTTCGCCGGCGATCTGCACGGCGTGCTGATGGGCAACCGCTCGGTCGCCAAGCGCTAATTCATCCCTGAGCAGCCGCTCGTAAAGGAGCCAATGCCATGGGCATGAACGTCGGATCCTCTTCCGGCGATGACGAGGTGGTCTCGACCATCAACACCACGCCCCTCGTGGACGTGATGTTGGTGCTGTTGATCATCTTCCTCATCACCGTGCCGGTGGTGACGCAGTCGATCGCGGTGAATCTCCCCAAGGAGACCAACCAGATTCGCGTCACAAAACCGGAAAACATCGAAATCTCGGTCAGCAAGGACGGTGACGTCTACTGGGGTACCAAGCTGATTCCCGACATGGAGGAGCTGGTCAAGCGCCTCGGCAAGGAGTCGGTCAAGAACCCGCAGCCCGAGGTCCATATTCGCGGCGACGACAAGGCGCGCTACGAGTCGGTCGGTCGCGTGATCTTCGCCAGCCAGCGTGCCGGCATCATGAAGGTCAACTTCGTCACCGAGCCGCCGGCTCGCAACTGATCCCAGGAGTCAAACATGGGAATGAATGTCGGAAGTTCGTCGGGAGATGGTGACCCCGAAGTCATGATGGACGTCAACACGACGCCGCTGATTGACGTGATGCTGGTGCTGCTGGTGATGCTCATCATCACCATCCCCATCCAGCTGCATACGGTCAACCTGGACATGCCACCGCCGAKCACGACGCCGCCTCAGCAAGACCCGGTCGTGCACACCGTCATGATCGACTTCGACGGCACTGTCTACTGGGATGAAGCTGCGCTGGCGAACAGCAAGGACGCAGTCGACGCCAAGATGCAGGAAATCGGCGCGATGCCGATCAGCGATCAGCCTGAAATCCATATCAAGCCGAACAAGCTGGTGGACTACGGCGTCGTTGCGGCGGTAATGGCCTCGGCCCAGCGTAACAGCGTCAAGAAGATGGGCATGGTTGGTAACGAGCAATTCGTCAAGTGACGTCTGCGGGACCGCTGACCACGATACTGTGATGCGCGCTGCCCGAAAGGGCGGCGCGTTTTTGCTTTGCAGGAGAGCAAGTTGAAGACTCTGAAAACCATGGTGGCCGTCGCCGTTGGCGCCCTGGCCCTGACCCTGAACGGCGCGCCCGGCGCGGAGTTCGGCTTCAGCCAGGCGGCCGCCCAGGACAGCGTGCGCAAGGAAGTCGGCACGCCGCTGACCGAGGCCAGCAAGTTGGTCAAGGCCGGCAAGTACAAGGAAGCGCTGGGCAAGCTGCGCGATGCCGAAGCCGTGGGTGGCCGCACCGCCGGCGAAACCAATGCCATCGAAGGCGTGCGTTTCTCCGCCGCGATGGGCGCCAACGATCCCGACACGATGGCGCGCTCCTTTGACGTGCTCAAAGGCGCGGGCAAGCTGGGCCAGGCCCAGCAGCTGCAGTACATGGAGGCCATCGCCGGCACCTATCTGCGCAACCGCGACAACGGCAAGGCCCTGACCTGGGCGCAGCGCTACTTCAAGGAAGGCGGCAACAGCCCGAYCATGAAGCAGGTGCAGCAGAACGCGCAGTTCCTGTCCGGCGACATGACATCGACCATCAAGGACACGCTGGACGAAATCGCTGCCGACGAGCGTGCCGGCCGTGCGCCACCCAAGGACAAGCTCAACCTGCTGCTGTTCGCGGCCCAGAAGAAGGGCGACGGCAACGCGGAATCCGTGGCGACCGAGAAGCTGCTGAACTTCTATCCGGATCCCAAACTGTGGGCCCAGATCCTGGGCGGCATGCCGCAGAAGAAGAGCTTCGACAGCAGCCGCTACGCGCTGGATCTTTATCGCCTGCGCCTGGTCACGGGCAACATGTCGCGCGGTGCCGAGGACTACATGGAGATGGCCCAGCTGGCCGCTCAGGCCGGCTATCCGGAAGAGGGCAAGCAGGTCGTTGACAAGGGCATGGCCGCGGGCGTGCTGGGTCAGGGGGCCGAAGGCGCCCGCCACAAGCGCCTGGCCGACCTGATGGTCAAGAAAATTGGCGAAGCCAAGGCCGCTGCAGCGGCCAACGAGAAGGCTGCCGCGGATGCCAAGGACGGCAACGAGTTCGTCAAGCTGGGGCTGGCCAATGCCTTTGGCGGCAACGCCAAGAAGGGCATCGAGCAGATCGAACAAGGTATCGCCAAGGGCGATCTGAAGCGCCCCGAAGACGCCAAGCTCTACCTCGGCCTGGCCCACCAGCTGGCTGGCGAAAGCGCCAAGGCACAGGCGGCCTGGAAATCGGTCAAGGGCAATGAAGGCGCCGCTGACCTGGCGCGCCTGTGGGTCATCCAGTCGCGTTCAGCCAAGCGCTGATCGTTGGGGATCTCTAAATGAAAAGGGCCTGGTGCGAACAGGCCCTTTTTCATTCCGCTGCCCGTTCGATACTGGTATTCCGGGCCGAGCGCTGGGCCTGCCATGGGCCAGAGGCCCATGGCCTTCCGTAGGCACAAGCAGTCCGCAGGGACTGCTTGTGTCCGACTCCAGTTCACCGAGCCGGCCCGCTTGGCGATGTGCTTGCGGCTCGATGCCGCAAGCATCGCCGTCYCCTCGGGGAACCGGCTGGGCGCGCCCGCGTGCAGCAGGGCGAGACAGGACGAGGGGCGTTATTTCGGTGCCAGGCGGATCGCGCCGTCCAGGCGGATGACCTCGCCGTTCAGCATGTCGTTGGTGACGATCTGGTGCACGAGCTTGGCGTAGTCCTCGGGCTTGCCCAGGCGGCTCGGGAAGGGGACGCTCGCGGCCAGCGCGTCCTGCACCTCCTGGGGCATGCCGAACAGCATCGGCGTGCCGAAAATACCTGGGGCGATGGTCATGTTGCGGATGCCGTTGCGGGCCAGGTCGCGGGCGATGGGCAGCGTCATGCCGACCACACCGCCCTTGGACGCCGAATAGGCCGCCTGGCCGATCTGGCCGTCATAGGCCGCGACCGACGCCGTCGAGATCAGCACGCCGCGCTCTCCAGTCGGTTCTGGCTCGTTCCTGGCCATGGCCTCGGCGGCCAGGCGGATCATGTTGAAGCTGCCGATCAGGTTGACCGTGATGGTCTTGCTGAAGGCCGCCAGCGGGTGGGCACCGTCCTTGCCGACTGTCTTGATGGCCGGCGCGATGCCGGCGCAGTTGACGAGGCCGACCAGCTTGCCCAGGCCCGTGGCTGCAGCGACGGCAGCCTGGCCATCAGCCTCCTGGCTGACGTCGCATTTGACGAAGAGGCCACCGAGCTCGGCGGCCACGGCCTGGCCACGTTCGGCCTGCAGATCGGCGATGACGACCTTGGCACCGTGGGCCGCCAGCATGCGGGCCGTGCCTTCACCGAGGCCCGAGGCGCCGCCGGTGACGATGAACACCTTGCCTGCAATTTCCATGATGAGGATCTCCTGGGTATGGGGAACGGTTGACGTAAACGTCAATTGTGGACGACAAAAAAGCCGCGGGGCATGCGCGCCGCGGCTTGTTCTTGGGGTGAGAACGCTCAGGCCAGCGCGGCCAGGGCCTTCTTCATGATGTCGTCGACCGAACCGACGCCTTCGATGCGGCGGTACTTGGGTGCATTGGCATCGCCCGTGGCGGCCCACTGCGAGTAGTAGTCGACCAGAGGCCGGGTCTGGGCCGAATAGACATCCAGGCGCTTCTTGACCGTCTCTTCCTTGTCGTCCTCCCGCTGGACCAGCGGCTCGCCGGTCTCGTCGTCCTTGCCTTCGACCTTGGGTGGATTGAACTTGACGTGATAGGTGCGGCCTGAGGCCACATGCACGCGGCGGCCGCTCATGCGTTCGATGATGGCGTCGAAGGGCACGTCGATCTCGAGCACGTAATCCAGCTTGACGCCGGCAGCCTTCATTGCATCGGCCTGAGGGATGGTGCGCGGGAAGCCGTCGAAGAGGAAACCCTTGGCGCAGTCGTCCTGGGC
>NZ_JBFUMO010000300.1:0-7013 GCF_054049355.1 Roseateles sp. P5_E11
CCCTTGGCGCAGTCGTCCTGGGCGATGCGCTCCTTGACGAGGCCGATGATGATGTCGTCGCTGACGAGGGCGCCCGAATCCATGACGGYCTTGGCGGCCAGGCCCATTTGTGTGCCGGCCTTGATAGCGGCGCGCAGCATGTCACCGGTGGAGATCTGCGGAATGCTGAATTGCTTGCAGATGAAGGCAGCTTGGGTGCCTTTGCCGGCGCCTGGCGCGCCCAGAAGGATCAATCGCATGGGTCTCCTCGTCTCGTCAGGACTGTGAAAAAGTCCTGCATAAATCAGCGGTCGAGTATCGCATGCGGCCTTATCTGAGCCTGACGCCGCAGACCCGCGTCAACCCTCGATGAGACGCCTCACGCGCTCCAGATCCTCGGGCGTGTCCACGCCGGGGCCGGGCCGCTCGTCGCTCACGTGCACGGCGATGCGCTCGCCGTGCCAGAGCACGCGCAACTGCTCCAGCGACTCGATCTGCTCCAGGGGGCTGACGGCCAGCGTGGGGAAGCGACGCAGGAAGCCGGCGCGGTAGGCATACAGGCCGACATGGCGCAGCGCGCCGTTGGGCTGGCCGCCGCCGTCGCGCCACCAGGCGATGGGCGCGCGTGAGAAATACAGCGCACGGCCGGCCTTGTCGGTGACCAGCTTGACGACATTCGGGTTCGCGAACTCAGAAGGATCGGTCAGCGCATGCGCGACGGTGGCCATCACGCAGTCGGCCTGGGCGGCCAGCATCAGTGCGCAGGCGTCGATCATGGCCGGTGCGATCAGCGGTTCGTCACCTTGCACGTTGACGACAACGGCGTCGTCAGCCAGCCCGAGCTGCTCGACGGCTTCGGCGAGACGGTCACTACCGGACGGATGGTCGGCCCGCGTCATCAGCGCGCGCACACCGTGGGTGGCGCAGGCGGCCGCGACTTCGGGCGCATCGGTCGCCACGACGATCTGGCTGGCACCGGACTCGGCCGCGCGGCGCGCCACGCGCACGATCATCGGCAGGCCGGCAATGTCGGCCAGCGGTTTGTTCGGCAGCCGCGTCGATGCCAGGCGCGCGGGGATGATGACGGTGAAGCTCATTGGTGCACCCGTCGGCCTGCGGCCTTGCCTGGCCGACAGCGCGGCCAGGCGTTCGCCAGGCATGGGATGCCCACAGGGCATCCCATGTCCGGGCTCACTCCCGCCAAGCGGGAGCGAGCTTGCTTGGGGCGGCCCGGCGCGGCGCTCACGGTGCCAGCACGACCGGTGGCGCGGGGGCGTCCGGGTCCCAGGCCTTGGCCTCGCTCTCCAGCATCAGCGGGATGCCGTCGCGAACGGGGAAGGCCAGGCGGTCGGCGCGGCAGGCCAGGGCCGGCAATTCCAGTCCGGCACCTTCACGCAGCAGCGTCAGCGGCCCCTTGCACAGGGGGCAGACCAGCATTTCGATGAGGCGTTGATCCATCAGGCGAGAGCGAAGAGTTTTTGCAGTTGGGTGTCCAGCGCGGCCTCGAAGCCGGCACCGGGCGAGAAGTCTAGCGCCACGACCCAGACGGGCAGGGCGCCGACGCGCTCGGGCGGCAGCTTCACGGCGTCTTTCTCGGTCAGCAGTACGGCGGCCGCGTCGGGGGGCCAAGGCAGGCTCGCGAAGTCGGCGTGGTCGGGCAGGGCCAGGCTGTCAAAGCGCAATCCAAGCGCTGCCAGCATGTCGAAGAAGCGCTGCGGCCTTGCCACGCCGGCAACGGCAAGCAGCCCCGGCCGCTCGCGCAAGGCCAGCAGCGTGTCCATCTGCGCCGGTTTGCCGGCCCACCAGTCGGCCAGCGTCACCGCGCCAGCCAGGCGGCGCCCGGCGACGAAGCCGGGCAGGGCGGTGCTCGGCTGCGGCGCGTTGTAGACGACGAGCTCGTCAGCCGCCAGCGCCGCAGGCGGCTGGCGCAAGGGGCCCGCGGGCAGCAGGCGGCCATTGCCCAGGCCGCGCTCATCGAACACCAGCAGGCTCAAGGCACGCGGCAGCCGCCAATGCTGCAGGCCGTCGTCGCTGACCAGCAGCTGCAGCCCGGGCTCGGCAGCCAACAAGGCGCGCGCCGCGGCGACGCGGTCGCGGCCGACCGCCACCGGCACGCCGCTGCGCAGATGGATGAGCAGGGGCTCGTCCCCGACTTCACGGGCCGTCGATACACCAGTGACGAGACGCACGCCGTCACTCTCGCGCCCGTAGCCACGCGAGACGACGCCAGCGCGCAGGCCGCGCGTGCGCAACATCGCCAGCAGGGCCAGCGTCGTCGGCGTCTTGCCGGCACCGCCGACGATCCAGTTGCCGACGACGATGACGGGCACAGGCAGCGTTTCGACGCGCTTGAAACCGATGGCATAGGCCAACCGGCGCAGCGCCAGCAGCGTGCGGTAGAGCCAGCTCAGCGGCAGCAGGGCGACCGACAGCGGCCCGCCGATCAGCCACTCTTGCTGGAGGCGGTCAGCGAGCGTCGGTTTGGGCAGCGAAGGTGACACGCGTCAGGCCGACGCGGCGCGCGGCGTCCATCACGTTGATGACGGCCTGGTGAGGCGTGGCGGCGTCGGCCGAGATGATCAGCGACGCGTCGGCGTTGCCGCCGGAGGCCTGGCGCAGCGCGGCGATCAGGATGTCCACGGAGCGGCCTTCCACCGGCTGGCGGTTGATGACGAAGCGGCCATCGGCGGCGATGCCGACGATGACCTCCTGCGGCCTGTCCTTCAACTTCTCCGCATCGGCCGAGGGCAGGGTGATCTGCAGCTCGGTGAACTTGGAGTAGGTCGTTGACAGCATCAGGAAGATCAGGATCACCAACAGCACGTCGATGAACGGGATGAGGTTGATCTCCGGCGGCTCGCGGTGTGGGGAGCGGAATCTCATGATGTCAGTTCATCCGTTGTGTGCAGCGCCTCACGCCGCGGACCGGCGCCGGGCCGCCCCTAGCCGGCCCGCAGGCGATGTGCTTGCGGCTCAATGCCGCAAGCATCGCCGTCCCCTCGGGGGACCGGTTGGGCGCGCCCGCGTTCAGCGGGGCGAGACCAGAGGAGGGGCAGTCCATTTCAGGCCGTGTAGCGGCGCAGCTGGCCCAGCAAGCGGTCTGCCGCCGCTTCGAGCTCGAGCACGTACTCCTCGATGCGGCCGCGGAAGTAGCGGTAGAACATCAGCGAGGGGATGGCGATCATCAGGCCGAAGGCCGTGTTGTAGAGGGCGATGGAGATGCCGTGCGCCAGCTGCGCGGGGTTGCCGCCGCCGGGTGTCTGGCTGCCAAAGATCTCGATCATGCCGACCACGGTGCCCATCAGCCCCAGCAGCGGCGCGGCCGTGGCGATGGTGCCCAGGGTGTTCATGTAGCGCTCGAGCTGGTGCACGGCGCGTCGGCCGGCAAATTCGAACACCAGGCGCAGCTTGCCCTCGGGCATCTGCKGCTCGGCAGTCACGGCGCGCAGGCCGGAAGCCAGCACCTCGCCGAGCAGCGAGTTTTCGGCCAGGCGGTCGACCATGTCGGGCGCGGGCAGTTGCTGGGCGCTGACGTTCATGACGTCCTCCAGCAGCCGCGGCGGCAGGATGCGGCTGGCGCGCAGGCTGGACAGCCTTTCGATGATCAGGGCCAGGGCCACCACGGAGCACAGGAGCAAGGGCCAGATCGGCCAACCGGCGGCTTGTATGATCGAAAACAAGGGCGTCCCCGTCGATGAAAAGGCCAGCAGGCCGGTCACAAAAACGGCCGCTGACGGCCGGATGAGTGCGCGGGATTATGGCCCCAGCCTTGCACGCCTCGGCCGATCTCCGCCACTGCGAAAGCGTTCTCACAATCCACCGTTACTGTGGATAACTTTGTGGGCAACGCAGCGGCGCTGGCCTGCAGAGGCCGTCAAATCAAGGCCTTGGACAAGTTGCCTCAAGTTTGAGCAGTGGAATTCGAATTGAAAAACAAGGCCTTATGTGCTCATGACAGCTCTGTGACGGGCGAAATGAGCCGAAATTGCCCGCCAGCCCAGTATTGGCGCGGCTGTGGACTTCCCGGCCCGCGCCGGCATTGGGTTTGCGCGTGATTGAGCCCCGCGAAGCCGCTTCAAATCGTCGTGTCTGGGGCGTGGCTGGTTTGCTGGAGGCGGTGAGCCAGAGCCTGGCTGAGCGCTTCTCGGTCGTCGCCGTTGGCGGCGAGATCACTGGCTTCACGCGCGCCGCCAGCGGCCACTGCTATTTCGGATTGAAGGACGCCGACGGCCATGCCGCCAGCCTGCGCTGCGCGATGTTCCGCCGCGCCGCCGCCATGCTGGACTTTGCGCCGGCCGAAGGCGTGCTGGTCGAGGTGCGCGGCCGCGTCGCCGTCTACGAGCCGCGCGGCGAGCTGCAGTTCGTCGTCGAGGCCATGCGCCGTGCCGGTGCCGGCACGCTGTACGAGCAGTTCCTCGCGCTGCGGGCGCGGCTGACGGCCGAGGGCCTGTTCGATGCCGACACCAAGCGCGCGCTGCCCACCCACCCGCGCCGCATCGGCGTCATCACGTCGACGGCCGGTGCAGCCCTGCACGATGTGCTGACGGCGCTGGCGCGGCGAGCGCCCCAGGTCGAGGTGCTGGTCTACCCGAGTCCGGTGCAGGGCGTCGAAGCGCCGCCGGCGCTGGTCGAAGCGCTGAGGCGCGCCAACGAGCGGGCCGAGGTCGACGTGCTGCTGCTGGTGCGCGGCGGCGGCTCGCTGGAGGATCTTTGGGCCTTCAATGACGAACGCGTCGTCCGCGCGGTGGCCAATTCGGCCCTGCCCATCGTCTGCGGCGTCGGCCACGAGACCGACGTGACACTGTGTGACCTGGCCGCAGACCTGCGCGCGCCCACGCCCACGGCCGCCGCCGAGCTGGCGGCGCCGTCGCGCGCCAGCCTGCTGCAGCACCTCGGTGCGCTGGAGCGCAGCCTGACCCTGCGCATCGACCATCGCCTGCAGACCCTCGCCCAGCGCCTGGATCGACTCGCGCTGCGCCTGTCCCGCCCCAGTGACGTGCTGGCCCGGCAACGGCGCCTGCTGGATCTGCTGGCCCAGCGTGCCGGCGCGGCGCCACGCCGGCGCGTCGAGTTGCAAGGCCAGCGGCTGACCCACCTGGAGCAGCGCCATGAACGCGCGCACCACGAGATCCTGGCGCGCCAGCACACCCGGCTGGACGCGCTGCAGGCCCGGCTGCAGGCCCTGGACCCGCAGCATGTGCTGGCGCGCGGCTACGCCTGGCTGGACGACGGCGCCGGCGGCGCGGTGACGTCCGTGCATGCCTTGCTGCCCGGCGCCGAGGTGCGCGCGGTGCTGGCCGACGGCAGCCTCGACTTGCGCGTTCTGGGGGTACAGCCTTCGCCGCAGGGGTGATTGGCTCTCCCTACAATCTTTGCGTTTCCCTTCCCCCCAACACCTGAGGACTCCACGATGGAACACACGCTGCCCCCGCTGCCTTACCCGATCGACTCGCTGGCCCCGCACTACAGCAAGGAAACGCTGGAGTTCCACCACGGCAAGCACCACAACGCTTACGTCGTGAACCTCAACAACCTGCAAAAGGGCACCGAGTACGAAGCCCTGACGCTGGAAGAGATCATCAAGAAGGCACCGAACCCGGGCCCGATCTACAACAACGCCGCCCAGATCTGGAACCACACCTTCTTCTGGAACTGCATGAAGCCGCAAGGTGGCGGCGAGCCCAGCAGCGCGCTGGCCGACGCCATCAACGCCAAGTGGGGCAGCTATGCCGCCTTCAAGGAAGCCTTCGTCAAGAGCGCCGTTGGCAACTTCGGCTCGGGCTGGACGTGGCTGGTGAAGAAGGCCGACGGCTCTGTCGACATCGTCAACACCGGCGCCGCCGGCACGCCGCTTACCGGCGCTGACAAGGCGCTGCTGACCGTCGACGTGTGGGAACACGCCTACTACATCGACTACCGCAACCTGCGCCCCAAGTTCGTCGAGACCTTCCTGAGCAATCTCGTGAACTGGCAGTTCGCTGAAGCCAACTTCGCCTGAGCGATTCGCCCCGAACAAAGGCCGGCCGATGCCGGCCTTTTTCGTTGGTTCGGCCTTTCGGGCCGAGCGCTGGGCCGCTCCCGAGCCGGCCCGCGTTGGCGATGTGCTCTCGGCTCGATGCCGAGAGCATCGCCGTCCCCTCGGGGGACCGACCAGATGCGCTCGCGTTCAGCGACGCGCAACTGGGCGAGGGGCGCCTATTGCGACACCTGAATGACGTGCCGCACCAGCGGATAGACCTGGTGCTGCCAGCGTCGCCCGCTGAACACGCCGTAGTGGCCGACGTTGGGCTGGATGTAGTGGGTGCGCATATAGGCGCGCAGGCTGCTGGCGAGGTCCTGGGCGGCCAGCGTCTGGCCGACAGCGCAGATGTCGTCGCGCTCACCCTCCACGGTCAGCAAAGCGGTGCGGCGGATGGCCGCCGGGTTCACACGCCGGCCCCTGAAGAACATCTCGCCGCGTGGCAGGTCGTAGGTCTGGAAGACGCGCTCCACTGTTTCCAGGTAGAAGTCGGCCGCGAGGTCGGCCACGGCCAGGTATTCCTCGTAGAACACGCGCGTGACCTCGGCCTTGTCGAACTCGTCGGCGACGAGGTGCTTGTAGTAGTCCTTGAAGGCGTTGGTGTGCCTGTCCTTGTTCATGCTCATGAAGGCCGACAGCTGCACGAAGCCCGGGTAGACGCGCCGCCCCGCGCCCGCGTGCTGCCAGGGCACATGGCTGATCAGGTTCTTCTTGAACCACGAGATGGGCTTGCTGGTGGCGAGTTCGTTGACGGCGGTGGGGCTGACCCGGCAGTCGATCGGGCCGGCCATCAGCGTCAGGCTGGCTGGCGTGGCGGGGTGGTCGTCCTCGGCCATCAGCGCCACGGCTGCCAGTGCGCTGACGCAGGGCTGGCAGACGGCCACCACATGGGCCTGCGGGCCGATGGCGGCCAGGAAGTCGATCAGGTGGCCGGTGTATTCGTCCAGCCCGAAGCGGCCGGCCGCCAGCGGCACGTCGCGCACGTTGTGCCAATCGGTGATGTAGACGTCATGGT
>NZ_JBFUMO010000301.1:0-6999 GCF_054049355.1 Roseateles sp. P5_E11
AGCCAAACTCGGCGGCCGGCGGCGCGTCGCTGAGGCCGAAACCCGGATAGTCGGGCGCGATGAGGTGGTAGCGATCCGCCAGCGCCTCCATCAGCTTCACGTACTGGCGCGACGATGACGGGAAGCCGTGCAGCAGCAGCAACGTCGGCGCATCCACCGGGCCGGCCTCGCGGTAGAACAGGTTCAGCCCGTTGACTTGGATGTTGCGATGCAAGATGGGGTGACTCATGGCGATCTCAGCAGGGAATGGCTCCAGTGTGCGATCAGCGCAGACCGGCCGGTAGCCGCGCTATCCTGCAAGCACCTTGCACTCTGAGTGGAAGATCACTATCAACAACCTCGCCAACGTCAACCTCAACCGCCTGGCCGTCTTCGTCGCCGTTGTCGAAACCGGCTCGCTGAGCGCAGCCGCCCGCCGGCTGGGTATCGCGACGACCATGGTCAGCGCCCACATGCAGCGCCTGGAGCRTGAGGTCGGCGCCAGCCTGCTGTTGCGCACCACGCGCTCCCTGCGCCTGACCGAGGCGGGTGAGGGCTTTTTCGATGCTGCGCGCCAGATCGTGGCCRACACCGAGCGGGCCATCGCCGCTGCCGCCGGAAACACGGCCGAGCCACGTGGCCGGCTGCGCGTGACGGCGCCGGTGGACTATGCCGAGCGCGTGCTGGCGCCCGTCGCCGTCGCACTGACGCAGCGCCACCCGCAACTGCAGATCGATGTGCTGGCTGTCGACCGGCCGCTGGACCTTGTGGCCGAGCAGATCGACGTGGCCATCCGCATCGGCCAACTGGCCGACTCCGAGCTGCGCGCGACGCGCATCCGGTCCTTCAGCGCCTACGTCGTTGCCAGCCCGAGCCTGCTCGAGGGACGCGCCGCACCCGCTCATCCGGGCGAGCTGGCAGCCCTGCCGCTGATTGCGCTGACCGTGCTTCCCCAGCCGCTGCAATGCCGCTTCAACGCCGACGGCGAGGCCGAACAGGCGGTGCGCTTGCAGTCCGTACTGTCCTTCAACACCGCCTCGGCGCTGCGCAGCGCGGCATTGGCGGGTGGCGGCATGGCCATGCTGCCGGACTATCTCGTTGCCGACGACCTCGCCGCCGGCCGCCTCGTGCGCCTGCTGCCGGGCTGGCATCTGCCCGAAGGCGGCATCCACGCCCTCTATCCGGCCGCCCAGCAGCCACCTCGCAAGACGCGCCTGCTCATCGAGACGCTGCGCGCCCAGGCCGGCGAATCCTGACGTTATGGACGTCCCACAAGCTCTCATGACCACCGAGGCGCCGCTGGACTGACACTGCGGCGATGCAAAAGACGCTTGCCGCCCTCGCCATATCCCTGCTGCTGGCTGGCTGCGCCCACCAGCCCCCGCCGCCACCGTCGCCACCCCGCATCGAGCCCACGGCCACACAGCTGGATGCCGCTCGCCGCGCCAGCCTGGACGCCACCGAACTGGCCAGCCTGCTCAACAAGCCGCTCTACCAGATGCAGCCGCGCGAGCTGGGCCGCTACCTGGCCTGGCAACAGCAGGACCAGCCGGCCCTGCGCCAGCGCATCGCGGCGCTGGCACGCAAAAACATCGGCCAGCCCTACGAGCTCTTCCTGCTGGGCGAGTTCCCCTACGAGACCTACGACGCCCAGCCGCTGTTCGACCTGAGCAAAAGCGACTGCGTCGTCTTCGTGGAACATACCTATGCGATGGCATTGAGCGCATCCTGGGAAGAGTTCTTCTGGATGCTGCAGCGCATCCGCTACCGCGACGGGGTCATCGGCACCGCCACGCGCAACCACTACACCGAAGCCGACTGGAATGTCGCCAACCGCTGGTTGGTGCAGGACGTCACCGCCACCCTGGGCGCGCCGACCCAGCCCTACCRCCAGCGCATCGACCGTCAGGCCTTCCTGCTCAAGCAGTTCAAGATCCGCCGCGACATCCCGGTGCAGAACTTCGACGATGTCTACGTTGCCAAGCAGGACGTGGCCGCTGTCGAGGCCCAGTTGCAGGACRGCGATTTCGTCAACGTCATCTCCAGCCGCGGCGGCGAGTCCTGGGCATCGCATGTCGGCCTCATCGTCACCGGCGCGGATGGCTCCCGTCGCCTGCTGCATTCAGCCGAGCCGCAGGTGCGCGAGGAGACGCTGCAGGGCTTCATCGCCCGCATGGCGGAACGCGATGCGCGCCAGGCGGGGCAGAACAAGGCGCAGCTGGCGGGCTTCAAGTTCCTGCGCCTGAACGAGGCGCCAGAAGTGCCGCCGATGGCGCCGCAGCCCCGGCCGCAGCGGTCCTGATCAGGCCGCCGTCGGGCTGACCGTCGGATTGAGGGCCGCGTGGGCCTGCTCGTCCGCGTGGTAGCTGGAGCGCACCATGGCGCCGACGGCCGCGTGCGTGAAGCCCAGCTCGTAGGCTTCCTTCTCGAACTGCTTGAAGGCGTCGGGCGTCACATAGCGGCGCACCGGCAGGTGATGGCCCGATGGCGCCAGGTACTGCCCGATGGTGATCATGTCGATGTCGTGCGCCCGCATGTCGCGCATGACCTGGCGGATCTCGTCGTCCGTCTCGCCCAGGCCGACCATGATGCCGCTCTTGGTCGGCACGCCCGGCACTTCCTGCTTGAAGCGCTTGAGCAGGTCGAGGCTGAACTGGTAGTCGGAACCCGGGCGCGCTTCCTTGTACAGGCGCGGCGCGGTTTCCAGGTTGTGGTTCATCACATCCGGCGGCGCGGCCTTCAGGATATTCAGCGCGCGATCGGCGCGGCCGCGGAAGTCGGGCACCAGCACTTCGATCTGGGTCGTCGGCGACAGCTCGCGCGTCTTAGTGATGCATTCGGCGAAATGGCCGGCGCCGCCGTCCTTCAGGTCGTCGCGGTCGACGCTGGTGATGACGACGTACTTGAGCTTCAGCGCCGCAATCGTCTTGGCCAGGTTCAGCGGCTCGTCGACATCCAGCGGGTCGGGCCGGCCATGGCCGACGTCGCAGAAGGGGCAACGGCGGGTGCACTTGTCACCCATGATCATGAAGGTGGCCGTGCCCTTGCCGAAGCATTCGCCGATGTTGGGGCAGCTGGCTTCCTCGCAGACCGTGTGCAGCTTGTGCTCACGCAGGATCTGCTTGATCTCGTAGAAGCGGGTCGTCGGCGAACCGGCCTTGACGCGGATCCAGTCCGGCTTCTTCAGCACCTCGGCCGGCACGATCTTGATCGGGATGCGGGAGGTCTTGGCCTCGGCCTTTTGCTTGATCGTCGGGTCGTAGGTGGTCGTGTCGGACATGGTCAAGGCGTCGAGACTTCAAATTGTGCCGAGAGCCGCTCGGCGAGCCGCCCGGCCGCGGTCGGCCAGTCGGTGAAAACCCCGAGTTTATCGAGGGATGTGGTTTCCAGGCCTTCGTATCCGCACGGGTTGATGCGCAGGAAGGGTTCCAGGTCCATCGCAACATTGAGCGCAAGGCCGTGATAGGTGCAGTGGCGGCTGACCTTGATGCCCAGGGCCGCAACCTTGGCCAGGCCCTTGAAGCCATTCGCCGGATCGGCCGGACCGGCCAGCGCCGCATGGCTGCCGGGGTCGGCCGGGCGCACATAGATGCCCGGCGCGCCGCCGACGCGCAGGCCGGTCACGCCATAGCTGTCCAGGGCCTGGATGAGGGCCGTCTCCAGGCGGAAGACGTATTCCTTGACGAAGATGCCCAGGCGCCGCAGGTCGACCAGCGGGTAGGCCGTCACCTGGCCGGGCCCGTGATAGGTCACCTGGCCGCCACGCTCGGTCGCGACGACGGGGATGTCGCCCGGCAGCAGCAGGTGCTCCGGTTTGCCGGCGAGGCCTTGCGTGAAGGTGGGCGGGTGCTCGCAGAGCCAGAGCTCGTCGGGCGTGTCTGCATCGCGCGCCGCCGTGAAGGCGCGCATGGCCTCCAGCGTGGGCAGGTAATCGACCCGCCCGAGGGTCTTGACGATCATGCGGGCATCATAGGCAGACGCTGTAAGCCTTCGCCCACCTGAGCCGACTCGACCCGATGAAGACGCCACTGATTGCCGTTGCCCTGCTGCTCGCCGCCTCCCTGGCCCGGGCCGCCTCACTGCCCGACGCGCTGGCCGCCTACGACGAGGGCGACCTCAAGGCTGCGGCCAAGGGCTTTGCCGAATCAGCCCGGCGCGGCGAGGCGCTCGGCCAGTTCAACCTCGCGATGATGAATCTGCGCAAGGAGCTGCCCGGCGCCAGCGACGCCAAGGCCTGGCAGTGGCTGCAGCGTGCGGCGGCGCAGAAGCTGGCCCTGGCCGAGAACGCCCTGGGCGAAATGATCGAGCAGGGCCGCCATGGCAAGCCCGACCCGAAAGCCGCCTGCGGCTGGTTTGAGCGCGCGGCGGAGCAGGGCAACGGCGATGGCGCCCTCGCCACCGCCACCTGCTACTACCTCGGCCGCGGCCGGTCCCAGGACCTGGCCCAGGCCCACCGCTGGTATCTGGAAGCGGCCAAGGCAGGCGACGTCGGCGCCCAATACATCGTCGCGTCGATGTTCGAGACGGGGTCGGGCGTCGAGGCCGACGCGCGCCTGGCGCGCTATTGGTACGACATCGCCGCCAAGAACGGCGATGACGCGGCCAAGGCCAAGATCAAGGCCATGCAGGCCGGCGACGCGGCGACCTGATCAGAGCACGACCTTGACCATGGGATGCGTGGTCAGCGTGCGGTAGATCTCGTCTAGCTGCTCGCGGCTGGTGGCCGTGATGGTGATGGTCAGGCCGAGGTAGTTGCCGCCCTTGCTCGGGCGCTGCTCGATGGTGGCGGCATCAAAGGCTGGGTCGAACTGTCGCGCCACATGGGCGATGGCCTCGACGAAGCCCTCGACATGGGCGCCCATGACCTTGATCGGAAACTGCGAGGGGTATTCGATGAGCGATTGCTCGGGCGGAATGTCGGGCGGCAGGTTCATCATGACCTCACTTGATCCACAGGCGCAGCGAATCCCAGGCACGACCGAGCAGGCCGGAGCCGGGCACGGCTTCCTGCACGATCAGCGGCACCTCGGCCACCGGCGCGCCGGYCGTCGTCGTCACGCGCAGGGTGCCGACGCGCTGGCCCTTGCTGAGCGGCGCCACCAGGGGGTCGGTGCGCTCGACCTGGGTTTGCAGCTTGGTGCCGTCGCCATGCGGCACGGCGACGAAGATGGCGTCAGCCGCACCGAGCCTGGCTTCCTTGGCCTCGCCCTTCCAGACCGGCACGGTCGCAATCGCCTTGCCGGCGTCAAAGATCTTGACCGCATCGAAGGCCGTGTAGCCCCAGTTCAGCAGCTTCTGGCTCTCGCTGGCGCGAGCTTCCTTTGACGCCGTGCCCATGACAACGGACAACAGGCGGCGCTTGCCGTTGGGGAAATCGCGGTTGGCGCTGGACACCAGGCAGTAGCCGGCGGCCTCGGTGAAACCGGTCTTCATGCCATCCACCGTCGGGTCGCGACGCAGCAGCAGGTTGCGGTTGTCCTGGCGGATCTTGTTGAAGGTGTAGTCGCGCTGCGAGTAGTAGACGTAGTACTCGGGGAAGTCCGTGATGATGTGTGAAGCCACCACCGCGATGTCGCGCGCACTGCTCTTGTGGCCGGGCTCGGACGTGCCGGTCACGTTCTTGAACTCGGTGTTCTTCAGGCCCCAGGCCTGGGCCTGGCGGTTCATCAGCTGCACGAAGTTCTCGACCGAACCGGCCGCGCCTTCGGCCAGGGCCACGGCGGCGTCGTTGCCGCTCTGGATGATGAGGCCGTGCAGCAGCTCATCGACCTTGGGCGTCATCGTCGTGTCGATGAACATCAGCGAAGGATCGCCCTTGCGCTCGTCCCAGGCGCGCTTGGACACGGGCAGGGTCTGCTCCAGCGTCAGCTTTTTCTCCCGCAGCGCGCCGAAGACGACATAGGCCGTCATCAGCTTGGTCAGGGACGCCGGGTCATTGGCCGTGTCGGCATCACGCTCGGCCAGGGTCTTGTGCGTGGTCAGGTCGATCAGCACATAGTTGCGCGCCGCGAGTTCCGGTGGCTGGGGGGCCTGGGCCAGGGCAGTCAGCGAGAGCGCGGCGAGGAGGAAAGCAAGCAGTCGTTTCATGGATCTGTTCAGACGCAGCGACTAGATCTTCGTGGGATCGAACGCGCGCACCACAAGGGACTTGAGCAGCGGCAACTGCCCGTGGAAGAAATGGCCCACGCCGGGGACGACGGTCACGGGAAGGCCTTGCGGCCGCGCCCAGTCGAGCACGGCGGCGAGGGGCACAACGTCGTCGACCTCGCCATGGATGACCACGGTGTCGGCAGGCACCGGGGCGGTGTCAAAACGACTGGTCGCCGGGCCGACGAGGACGAGGCGCCGGGCCGGTTCGGCCAGGCGTTGGGCAGCGCGGGAGGCCACGTAGCCGCCAAAGGAGAAGCCAGACAGGATCAATGCCTCGCCGGGCGCGCGAACAGCGTCGAGCACGGCCAGCGCGTCATCAACTTCGCCACGGCCTTCGTCCCAGCCACCTGCCGATTGGCCGATGCCACGGAAGTTGAAGCGCACGGCCCGCCAGCCGAGTTGAATGAAAGCCCGCGCCAGTGTCTGCACGACCTTGTTGTCCATGGTCCCGCCCTGGGTCGGGTTGGGATGGCAGATCAGGGCCGTGCCCAGCGGCGGCGTGCCTGAATTGGAACCAGGCGGCAGGTCGATGGCAACTTCAATCTGCCCGGCCGGGCCGGGGACGAGGCGCTTCTCGGTCTGCGAATTCATCGGCCGACGGAATCCGGCAGCACCAGGCGCTCGACCACCTGGCCGTCGCGCAAATGGCGCTCAACGATCTCGTCCAGGTCGCTCTTGTCGACCCAGGAATACCAGATGGCTTCCGGGTAGACGACAGCCACCGGGCCGCCGGCGCAGCGGTCCAGGCAACCGGCCTTGTTGACGCGCACGCCACCCTTGCCGGCCAGGCCGAGTTGCTTGACGCGCGACTTGCAGTGGTCGAAGCCGCCTTGCGCGTCATGGTCAGCGCAACTGGCCTCGCCATTGGTG